>CAYHJV010000010.1:9699-12866 GCA_964357045.1 Candidatus Woesearchaeota archaeon
TTATAAATAACCGGAAAGTCAGGATGATTAACAAAAGCATATATAGCTGTATCAAATTCATTTCCTTCATAATTGTTAATATTATCAATATATGTTCCATATTTTGCTTTTTTCTCTTCATCCAAAGCAAGTTTTTCCAAATTCTCCTTTCTTAATTGTGCCACCTCTTCTCTTTTCTGTCTTTTTTGCCCTTGCGTTAATTTTCTGGCTTCCTCCACCTTTCTTGATTCAGCTTCTAAAAACCCTTCCGTCTTCTGCCTGTTAGCCATTTCCTGAAATTTTTTAGTTACCATCTCACTTAACTGATTTCTTCAGTTCCCCCATTGTGATTTTCTCTATATCTCTATCATAAGTTAAAGGCATTATTGCAACATTTTCACTGTTGCCAAAACTATCTTTTACTTGATTTACATAACCGCTATCTTGTGTGTAGAATAAATGGACTCTGTGTGATTTTGGAAGTGATAAAATAGATTTTACAAATTGCTCTAAATTTCCTATAGCCATATCAGAGATAACGCTCATATCAAAAGGTTTTCCATAGTGCTGAAGAATTCCTTTAACAATTTCTGGATGGAATACTGTTCCGCCATTTTGGTAAGTCCTTAACATCTTATGAACTTGCTCTCTGTCTTTTGTTGGATTGCACAATAAAGCCTCTGCTGAGAAATTATAAACTCCAACTCTTGAATCGTTTTTTAAGTATGAGTTAGAAATTACAGTTGCCCCTAAAACAGGGATAGAAGTGCTTCCTACAGGGTTTGGCATAGAGCCAGAACTGTCAATAACTATAAAGCTGTCAGGAACAGCATCTTCATTTGAATAAACTTCTCCTTCTTTTCTTATCCATTTCTTTGTAATTCCAGGCAGTATTCCGGGAGTGCTGAAGGCGTCAACATTATGTATGGAATCTCCAACTTCAAAACTTGTGTGTGAATGAGGATATAAAGTTCCGTTTTTGTGCATTTGTTTTTTTCTAATTGGAATAGAGTATTTTTCTGATAACGCTGTATAAAAATTATTGGCTAACTCTGTTATTCCTTTTTCAGAGCCAGGATGTAATCCTCTTGCCATTGATTGAACTTGCATTTGCCCCTGTGCTTTATTTTTACCTTCATCTAAAACTTGCCTTACAATCTCCTCGTATTCTTCTGGGTTAAAACACTCTTGTGCAAATTGCCTCAACCCTTCTCTTATTTGATTATCTGTAAATCCTTCCAAGCCGTTTCCTTTTCCAGAGCAAGTATCTCCTTGATTTCCTCCACTGCCTTGTCCTTGTCCACCGCTTTGTTTCTTTTTCTGTTGAGGAGGCTGATAGTCCTTCAAAACCTGAGCAAATTTTTTAAAATTATGAGTCTCTTGTTTTTTATCTAAGAAAGTTATGTCTTTTAATTTTTCAACTAATCCTTTTTCTTCTCCCTTTAATTTAACTCCGAAATCCTGGCCTGAAACATCCTGATATAATCCATACATTAATTTGTTAAAAGCATCTCCTTCTTCCAATCCATAGGCCTTTCTCATTTTAGAAGTGGCAGGATGTTTTACTTCGCCTAACATGTAGAGGTTTGTCTGAGCTTCTGTAAAAGCAGTTCTTAATTCACTTACTTTATTAGCATCAACAACCCCCTGACCAGCTTTCTGCAATCTTAAAACATTTAAAACGCTTCCAGGATATTTCATGAAATGAGTTAGCTCATGAGTCAAACACTCATTTAAAGATTCCTCATTTGAAATTCCATGTTTTTCAAACCCTTTAATAAATGGCTCACTTACTTTAACCTCAAGGTTTTCCAGGTCAAACATTCCATTAGGTATGTTATCCACTAATTGTGGCTCTGGTAATTGAGGATAATGAAAGTGCTTTCTAACTTTTTGCCATTCCTTATTCATTGTTTGTTTTAAATTTGTGTCTGCCATTTTCTTAATTTTTTGAACGCGCCGCTTCGCGGCAAACAATTACCCGACCAGAACCATCCGAGTAATCGAGATCCCAGTTCCTGGCGACGAGATACAAATCCCTGCTACGATACAACCTTCTTAAACCCCCTTCTCCAGTGTATAAAGTTCTCGAACCATTTCGGTCAAAAATAGGTCTTCCTTTTTCATCTGCTTTATCAAATTTTTTTCCGTCATTTTGATTTTCAAATTGAGGTGTGTGAATTAATTCTGTAGAATCAGTTAAATTAAAAGCTAATTTATGAGGAGAATTATTATCATACTCTAAATCCAATCCAATCAATGGAATCATTAAAGGATATTGGAAATTTGATTTTTTATTAATCTTCTGAACCAAATCTTTCGCTAAATAACCATTAAGGTCTCCTTCGCTTCTCAAAACTAATGCAGAGTCTCCGTATGTATCTCTTAAATTTATTGCCTGCTCGCTTAACGCTCTCTCCAAATCAGCCGGTCTTGCAACCCATGCTCCATCTTCTTTAAGAATTTTATTAAGCAAGGTAAATGCAAAAGGATTACTTCCTTTTACTAAATTGTCTGAAAAGGCCAAAACCCTCAAAGCATTGGTGTCATTATAGTTCTTGCCGACTTCTTTATTGTATTTTTCCAGAACAGATTTTCCGTAACTTCCATCCAAAAAACTATATTGAACATTCTCCGAATTAAAACTTGCGGGGCCAAGGTTTATAATATCTTTTTTCTCTCTTTCCTTTGGAACTTCGTCATTTTTCCAACGTTCTGCGGTTTTAAGAAATCTAGGGTTTGGCATTTTTACCTCCCTTCCAAGTCCTTCACCGTATCGTTGAATATCGGATGCCCTCTTCCATCGTTGTAAAATTCTTTTGCGTCTTGAACAGCTTCTTTTAATTTCCCATGGGCTGCTAAATCAATAACTCTCTGATAATTTGATTGGCTTTCAGCAAATCTTTTTTTAACTCCTGGCTTTTCATTTGTTCCGTCTCCTAAAAGACTTTTTGTTATGTGCAGATTTAAAGGGTCTTTTCTGTCATTATCCCTAAACGTCTGCTCTGTTTCAGGAGTCCATCTAATTCTGTGCCATAATGTATAAGGAGCAACTTGTGAAACATTATCTAAATTAACTTTTTTCTCATCCTGCAGCCATGCAAGAGACTTAGAATATCTTACAAGAGATTTTTCAGCTCTTCTACTCCCACTTCCTAAAAAAGCAGCCGGAAGATACAATCCATGTT
>CAYHJV010000010.1:12876-14009 GCA_964357045.1 Candidatus Woesearchaeota archaeon
ACTTCTCTTCTGTCCGTACTTAGGACTCGTGTTCATTTCAGCAACTAAAAAAGCAAGATACTGCTCTGCGTCTCTGTCAAAAGGAATGTTTTTTATTTCGTTCTCTATTTTTTGTTTATCGTTTTCAGTTAAAATGGGAAATCCATGTCCTTGCATTGAAACATAATGTTCTCCGGCTATTTTCTCCAACTCTTTCTCAATATCTTTATATGATTTTCCAGAACTAAGAGCTCCCAAAGCCCTTTGCGTTAGATCAGGGTTGCTTAAAGTTTTATCTTTCTCATTATGATAATCCTGAGTAATGTACAGTACATTAGAAACTCCAGGGAATTTAGACTCAACAGCAACATCAAATCTGTCTAAAATAGGCGGAATTAAATCATTGTTGCCTCTGTCTGTATAATTACAAGTTGCAAAAAAAGGCCGAGGTCCAGTAGAAACAAAATTATTCAAGTAATTCCATTCTCCTCTGTCAACTCCATTTAAAACAACAGCCTGATTAGATTCTGGCAATCTGTTAAACTCATCAAAAATCTTAGGGCCGACTAAAACAAAATGCTGCCAAACAACATCTTCCTGACCCAAATGCATTTTACCATAGTGCGGTCTTCCAACCATTTTTTCCTCTGTTAACTGAGGATTACCTCTTATTGCAACTCTCTTAACTAAATCCAAAGGCAACCCATTAAAAACAGAGTTCAAATACTCTGCAGAAGTTGTTTTACCTCCACCATATTCTCCATACAAGAGCATATTTCCTTTATTAAGCTCGGTTAAGCTACCGAATAACAAAGCAGAATTAAATTTCTTCCCGTTTGCTTCAAAGTCATCTCTAGATAAATAAAAATCCTGTCCAATCCTGTCATAAAGTCCTTTTACTTTATCTTGAAGCTTTGCCATTTTCTTTCTTCTCCTTCAAAGTTTTATTTACGCTGAATTCAACAACATGAGATTTATTCCTGAATTGTCCTTCTTCTACAGATGCCTCTATTAAACTTACTGTCTTTTTATCAATTGTTATACTCAATTTTTGTTTGATTTTCGTGAATATTCTATACTACAAGATACGATTTTATCAATTAATAAATCTTTCTATTATGTATTTATTTTAAATAATATATTTAAAAAAATAA
>CAYHJV010000011.1:0-13429 GCA_964357045.1 Candidatus Woesearchaeota archaeon
TTTAATTGCTCTCCTTCCAGTCTTGAAAATATAGGGAAAAGCGCCACTGATAATGCTGTAAAAGCAGTGGCCGGACTTATCAAAAAGAAGGCAGCCGAATAGTAACCTATAAATTCAGGCGTGACAAATTTTCCAAGAAGGATTATATCAATCTGATCTAAAATTGTATAAAAAATAAGGGAGATTGAAAGAGGAGCAATAAATTTTTTTACATCCTTCTTCTCATTATCATTGAGTGGTTCGGCGCTAGTTTTCAGAAATGCTATTTTCTTTTTTGCTAGAAATATGAAAAAAATTAAAGCGAGAGTATACGGTAAGAAAATTATCAATACAACTCCCATTACAGCTATTTCTTGAGTCAAGGCATACTTTAGTAGTATAATAATTAAAACAGGCGCTAGTAAAATTCTAGCAATCTGAAAGAATAATTCTTTAAGGAAAATCCCATGAAACTGATTTGTCGATCGAAAAACACTTTCTATAAAACCTATTATACTCAGGATAATTATAAACAAAGATCCTGCCAATAATGCTAAAAATATTGGTTTTTGATAATATGTTGTCGCAATAAATTTTGCAGAGACTATTAGTACTAAAAAACTTATCACCGTTATAAAAATTTTTATCTTGAGTAAATAAGAATAATATGATTTTGCCTTTTTTTCATCACTTTTAGCTAAAGCCATGGAAACAAAACGGGTTAAAGCTGTTCCAACTCCCATATCTGCAAAGCTTATGAATGTAAAAATAGTGAAGAAAACCAAACTGTACAAGCCAAATAATTCAGGCATTAAGATTCTTGCTATGATGGCTGTAAAAATTAGACTGCCAATTTTTGTTACAATAGTTGTAGAGATTTGATGCGTACTATTTTTTATTGCTAATCCAGAGTTCCCCCTAAGCGTCTTTTCCTTAAATTTTTTAAAAACATTCATCTTAATTATATTAAGTCAAATATACCGCCTTTGAAGGTCCTCTTTTCCTTTCTTCATAAATGCAAAAATCCATATAAAAACTCTTTGGATCTGAAATCTATATTAGAATTTTTCTTACACAAATCTTTTAAATGCTCTCTAAATGTTCATAAGATGCCTAAAGTAGGAAAAAAATTAGCTTTTTTGGAAAATGAAGACCAAGCTAAAAGTTACTTAAAAAATAAAATCAGATTTGAAAAAACTCTCCCTATAACGTTTTCTTTTGGACCAGAGCAGTTGTTAGATCTTCATAATATAGATTATAAAAAAGAGGAAGAATATGAAAAAAATCTAATTTACTCAGGAATTCATTTAGAATCTATGAAGGAGGCCAAAAAAATTTGTGATGTTCTAAAAATTAGATATAGGGGTATTGAACTTACTCCCTTATTTTATATGGAAATCTATCTAACTTTAGTTTCTTCGAAAAAGTTTTTGAGATTATTAAGCAAAATAATAAAAAAAGAGGCCCCAAAAGAAATAATTGTATTAAAAAATAATTCACTAGGGCCATCAGAAGAAGAATTTTGTTCAAAAATTGTAAGCAACATTTTTAAAGGTAAGATCAGTTTTCATGCCTACTATTCAACTAATAAAAAGAATCCGAGAAATAATCTGCTTGTCAAGGGTTTTAGTTCTTTACAAAAAAAATTCACAAAAGCATTAATAAATTTTACAGGAGAATTAGATAACAATATATTTATGTCAGGGGGGAATTTATATTTTAAACCAATTGTAGATTTATTATCTTTAAACAAAAAAAATAGATTTTTTACTTTTGATAGTCAATTGAGAAAAAGTTTTTTTTCCAATAAAAGATATGTTCCTTTTTATGAGTTTTCCGGAAAGGAGTGTCCAAAACAAGAATTATTAAAGAAAGACCTACTAAATTTAAAGAAAAAGGTAATAGAATTAAACTTTTATAAAGAATTTGGAGTCAATAAGGGAATAGAAAAAATTTTGAAGGACAAATTAATTTTTTTAATTGAAACTAAGTTTTTTTGGATTTCTAGAAAAATAGAAGAGATTCATAGTTTAATGAAAAAAAATAAAATAAATCTAATTTTACTAGCGAGCGATAACTCCTTTTTTGAAATAGCAATATTGGAAGTTGCAAAAATTTTTAAGATTCCTTCAATTGTCATTCAACACGCAATTAATTGCACCGAAATCGCTTTTCCTAGAAATTCTGAATATATTTTTGTTTTTGGTTCAGAAACAAAAAAATGGTTAGTTAATAATATCTCCAAAAAAAATAAAATATTTGTTATTGGTTGTCCAAGGTATGATAAATTTATTTCTAAGAAAAAGAAAAAAAGAAGCGAAAAATCAATTTTGTATATAATGGAGGCAACAAATAGCAATAAATTTTTCCCTGAAAGAAGTCTTACAAAAAAAAGACAAAAACAACTCTTAAAAATGCTTTTTAAAGTTTTAAAAAAATTTCCAGAATATAAATTTATCATAAAAACTCGTTCCAATTGGGATATGGCAAAATTGCCTTCTATAATGGCAAAACAAGAAGGATTTACAAACTTAGAGATTATTGAAAAAACGGACAATTTAGAATTACTTAACAATTCCGAGATTGTTATTATTAATCATACAACAATGGGTATTGAAGCTCTTTTATTAAATAAACCAGTTATTTCAATTTCATTTAAGGACTTGGATGATGGTAACCCTTATAAAAAAATGAAGATTGTTGATACTTGTTATAATGAAAAACAACTTGAAAGTGCAATAACAAAAAATAAAAATCAAAATAAATGGGATATTTCAAACAGAGGAAAAATCTTGAAAAATTATCTTCTTAATGATGGACACGCATCTAAAAGGGCAGTGTACCTTGCAAACAATATACTTCAAAAAAATTAAACTTTAAATTTAATTATAGAGTTACCATGCAGTCCAACCACCATCAAAAACTAAATTAGCCCCGTTCATGTATTTGGAAGCATCCGAAAACAAAAATAATATCGCCCCAACATACTCGTCTTTTTCAGCCATTCTTCCCAACATTGTTTTGTTATTATAATTTTTATGGAACTCAGCATCCTGATTATTGAAAACACCTCCCGGGGTAAAAGTGTTTACTCTTACATTATTTTTATGCCAATATGACGCTAACCATCTGGTCATGTTAAGGACTCCTCCTTTTGTTGTTGCGTACGCAAGATTAGAATTAATCCCAGAATTTCCATAGATTCTCTGATCCGCACCAACCACTCCATAAATTGAAGACACATTCACAATTACTCCTCCTCCATTTTCAGCCATCCACTCTCCAATTATTTTTACACACAAAAAGATGCCCGTTAAATTTACTGCTAAAAATTTATCCCATTCATCAAGCGGAAAGTTACTCAATGGACCATGAACTAAAGGGGTTTGGGCTTGAGGATTATAACAAGCATTATTTAAAAGGCCATCAACTTTTTCGAACCTTTCTATTGTCTTTCTTAAAATATTCTTGACTTGATCCTCATTTGTTATGTCTGCTTTAATTAACAACACATTCTCATTCACCTGTTTTTCTAAATTATCTAACGCCTCCTCATTTATGTCTACTCCAACGATTTTAGATCCTAATTCACTTAAAGACTTGACGTAAACCTGTCCAAGCAATCCAGTAGCTCCAGTTATTATTATAACTTTATCTTTAATGGTTAATTTATCATTATAAAAATCATCTTTAAATGACATATCCTAGCTTACTTTAGACATTTTATAAGTTTTTCTATTTTCAAGATGAAGTATCCTCTTGTCAATATTATATTAATATTACCTCTCAATTTTATACCAAAAGATTTATTTAGGGGGAAAATTTTAACTGGTACATCCTCAAATAAAAACAAATGAATTTTTTGCGAAAAAACTAAAATGAAAATTCTGGCTTTAATTCCTGCACGTGGTGGAAGTAAGAGCATCCCTAAAAAGAATATTGCTCTTCTTGGAGAGTATCCTCTTTTAGCATATTCTATTGCTGCTGCGAAGCAATCAAAATTAATAAACAGAATCATCGTTACTACTGATGATTTAGAAATTGCAACCATTTCTAAAACTTTTCAGGCAGAAGCACCCTTTCTAAGACCTACAGGAATAGCAAAAGATTCTTCATTGGACGCAGAATTTTTTATTCATGCTTTAGAGTGGTTAGAAAAAAATGAAGGATACATTCCCGATCTAATTGTAAATTTAAGACCAACAACCCCCTTAAGAGACTATGTAGTCATTGATGATGCTATTATGAAAATCATAAATGATCGGAAAGCCACATCCTTAAGAAGTGCACATATTTTTGAGGATACTGGATACAAGTTATTTACAATAAAAAATAACTATTGCTACTTCTTTGGAAAAGAGGATTTTAAAAATGATGAATCTCATATCCTTCCAAGGCAAATATTGCCAGCAACCTATAAACCAAATGGTTATGTTGATGTTATTATCCCAAAAAAATTTAAAGAGGATAGGGTATTATATGGAAAAAATATTTATCCATTTATAACTGAGAAGACAATAGATATAGATTCTCCTAATGACCTAAATCAGGTCAGAAAGATTCTTAAAAGCCCTATAGCGAGTGCACTAATTCACAAAATAAAAGAATTAGAGAATTCAAACATTAAATAAATTTATATAATGAAAATACTTTTTATTGGTCTAGGTTCTATTGGACAAAGGCATTTACAAAATCTAAGAAGAATAAGCAATGATAACGAACTTTTTGCTTTGAGAAAATTTAACACAGACAAAATAATAAACAATTTTAAAACGTTCGACGTTAAAAGTTTATCTGAATTTTATGGAATTAAGACGGTTTATTCACTAGAAGAAGCAAAAAAAATAAAGCCAGATGTTGTTTTTATCACTAATCCTACTTCACAACATATAAAAATTGCCTTAGATTTTGCAAGGGTTGGGAGCCATCTATTTATAGAAAAGCCATTAGGAAGTGACCTTAAATACCTAGACGAACTACAAAGAGTTATTTCTCAGAAAAAATTAATCACAATGGTCGGTTACCAAACAAGATTTAATCCAATTATAAAAAAGGTTAAAAAAATAATTCAAAAAAATCTAAAGAAAATTATTAGTGCTAGTTTCGAATGGAATAACTTTCTTCCTTTATACCACCAATATGAAAATTATTCAGAAAGTTATGCTGCAAAAGAATCGTTAGGTGGAGGGGTTACTTTAACTCTAATTCATGAAATCGACTTAATTTATAATCTGTTTGGACTACCAGAGAAAATTTTTGCATGGGGGGGAAAACTAAGCAACTTAAAAATAAACACTGAAGACACTATAATGTCCATCTTGAAATATAAATTAGTTGGAAGAAACATTTTTATCTATCTAAATTTATCTTTCGCTCAAACAAAAGAAACTAGAAAATTCAAGATACAATTCACCGATCTCACTCTTTTTGTAGATCTCTTAGAAAATAGTTATGAGCTGTATGGTCAAAAAGGGAACCTAATAGAAAAGCATAAAGAGAATATATTGAGGAACGATTTATTTGTCAATGAATTAAGCTATTTTCTAGAATGCCTTAAAAAACAAAAAAATACTTTTATTGGAGTAGATGAAGGAAGAAAAAGTTTAGAAATTGCCTTAAAAATTAAGAAATTAATAAGTGAATAAAATATATTTTATAAAAAAGAAAAACTATATATTCTACTTCCTCAAAATTTATAAACCTTTAATTTTTTTTAT
The DNA here is from genome assembly GCA_964357045.1 of Candidatus Woesearchaeota archaeon. Classification (GTDB taxonomy): domain Archaea; phylum Nanobdellota; class Nanobdellia; order Pacearchaeales; family GW2011-AR1; genus CAYHJV01. The sequence continues at coordinate 5,697 of CAYHJV010000011.1, forward strand.
TGCAACTTGCTAGATTTTAAAATGCCAAAGGATATTTGATTTAATTCCTACTTTGAGAATGTGACTTATTTAAATTATCTTAAAAAAATAGAATTTTTTAATAAAAAAGTGGAAAGAAATTGTGGTACAAGATGAAAGAAATGAAACAGGTTAAAATTGGTGAAAGACTCGTCGGAGAAGGATGCCCAACCTTTATCATTGCGGAGATTGGGGTAAATCACAATGGGCAGATAGACATTGTAAAAAAGTTGATTGATGTAGCTGTTCAAGGAGGGGCTGATGCGGTAAAGTTTCAAAGGAGAAGTCTAAATCAAATTTACCAGGAGGAGATTCTTAAAAACCCGAACCTAGGCGAGCAATCTTTCCAATATCTTCTTCCAATTTTAAAAGAATTCGAACTTTCTGAACAAGATTATCGCGAGATTGTCCGTATCTGTCGTGAGAAGAACATTATTTTTCTTTGTACCCCCTGGGATACTTTAAGTGTTGACTTTTTAGAGGACCTAGAAGTTCCGGCCTACAAAGTTGCCTCTGCAGATCTCACTAATTTTCCACTCATAGAGTATATAGCTTCCAAAAAAAAGCCAATGATCCTTTCAACAGGGATGTCTAGAGAGGATGAAATTAATAAGACTGTGAATTTTCTTAAAGAACGAAATGCAGAGTTCGTTCTTCTCCACTGCAACAGTACTTATCCAGCTCCTTTTAAGGAAATCCATCTAAGATATATGGAGAAATTACGAGAATTTGGTGTCCCTGTGGGCTATTCAGGGCATGAAAGAGGGATTGCCATCTCGACAGCTGCAGTGGCTCTTGGAGCATGTGTTATTGAAAGACATATTACTCTAGATCGAACTATGAGGGGTCCAGACCACGCAGCCAGCCTGGAACCACCGGGCTTCCAAAAAATGGTAAGAGACATCCGTCAGCTTGAATTGGCTTTAGGGGTTCCTAAGAAGAAAATTAATCAAGGAGAGGTTCTAAACCGAGAGCTTCTTGCCAAAAGTCTAGTAGCCAAAGTTTCCATTCCAAAAGGAACCATTATTTCAAAGGAGATGATAACTGCCAAGAGTCCGGGGAAAGGGATTTCTCCTCAGCGTCTTTATGAATTAGCGGGGCGGACAGCCGCCAGAGATATTCAAATGGATGAGAATTTCATAGAAGAAGATTTTGGGAGTATTTCTTCCTCCAGCAACTTCGTCAACAAACTAGATTCAACATACAAATGGGGGCTTAAGGTCCGTTTTAATGATTTCGACCAATTGGTTACTTACAATCCTAATTTCGTTGAGTTTCACTTTACTGATAAAGATATTGATGTTCCTTTTCAACCCAGCAGGAATTATGAGCAAGAGCTCTACGTTCACGCTCCCGAATACCAATTTCGTTCACTCATAGATCTTTGTTCCATGGATGAGAAAATTCGAGTGGCATCCGTTGAATTCATTCAGAGATCTATACAGAAAACGAAGGAAATAGCCCCTTATTTTAAAGGTAAACCACGGATGATTCTTCACGTAGGAGGAATGAGTTTAGAACCAATTTTAGATACCCGTCCGCTTCTTGAAAATCTTGAACGATCGCTTTCTGAACTTAGATTGGATGGCGTGGAATTATTGCTTGAGAACTTGCCACCCAACCCTTGGTTTTTCGGAGGGCAATGGATCTCCAATGTTTTTATGGATGCCACTGAAATTCGCGATTTCTGTAGGAGGAAAGGATATCCAATATGTTTTGATTCATCACACGCAAAGCTTTATTGCAACTTCAAAGGCATTTCAATGGCAGAATATATTTCCACTGTCAAGCCTTTTACAAAACATCTTCATATTTCAGATGGGGCCGGCTTTGATGCAGAAGGACTACAAATAGATGAAGGAGAGATTGATTTCTCTGAAATTTTCCGTCTATTCCAAGGACAGGAGTATACATTGGTACCAGAAATTTGGCGGGGCCATCAAAACGGGGGCCAAGGCTTTTTCATTGCCTTGGAGCGTCTTTCAAAGTATTTTGTCTCGTTAATAGACAAGCACTCTCCTTATTCAAAAATAGATGAAATGAATAATAAAAAATGTTACCTCTGTGGATCGGAACACTTAAATGTAATTCGTGCTAAACTACGTTACGACATAAATAGAAATGTTCTTGAATGCCAAGAATGTAGCTTTGTTTTCTTAGAACCTCAATCAAAAAATCTTGAAGAGTATTATAGTGGGGATTATCGAAAAACATACTCTCCAGTTATTAATACTCCTCTTAGTAGCAAGGAAATATTTGATATATATCTTCCTCTCCAAAAGAGTATTATCAATAGAATTAAATACTTACTGAATCCAGAATCAAGAGTCCTTGAGGTGGGCTGTTCTGCAGGGCACTTTTTGTATGCTATTCAGGACAAGGTTAAAGAATGCATAGGTGTTGAACTTAATAAACTAGATGCTAAATTTGTTAATGAGGAACTTAAAATAAAGGTATATAACTGTCAAATTGAAGAAACAGATTTAGAAGATAATTCATTTGATTTAATCTACGCAAATCAAGTTTTAGAGCATATAGGCAATCCAATAAATTTTTTAACAAAACTATCTAAGTATTTAAAACCAACAGGAAAAATAGTTTTTCAAGTTCCAAATCTCCATGACCCCCTGTTAAGTTTATACCACTCAAAAGAATATTCTGATTTTTGGTTTAAAGAACCTCATATTTCTTATTTTTCTCCTAAAACTCTTCTAAAAACATTTGAAAAAGCCAGCTTTTCTGGAAAAGTATTTCCTGTGCAGGATTATGGATTTATTAATCATTTAAACTGGATATTAAATGGAAAACCTCAAAAAAGTGTAACAGAAGGTGTCTCGGAACCTGTTCTACTAAATTCCAATTTGGTATCTGAGGAAGTTAAGAATGATTTTAATGATTGGATAAAAAAAGTCAATGAAGAATACCTATCGCTTTTAAATAAACACAAATTTGGAGAATACCTTTTATTTATTGGAGAAAAAACTCTTTCATAATATTTGCTTATGCGTGAAAAAGATTTGTTGGATTTAGACACGGAAGATGATTTAAAGATTATATAAGCTTTGATGAAAAAAGTCAATAGTCTTTAGAATAAAGCCCACTCGGTGTTTTACCTATTAGCGCATGCCCTATAGCCGTAAAGTAAGGATTAATTAACTTTTTTTGTCTCCATTTTGTCAACCTAAAAATTGCAAGTGCCGTAGACTCTAATAAAAGGACAAAAAGAAAAAAAGCAAAGTTTTTATTTTTTCTAACAGTTAGTAGCCAATTTCTTATGTTATAATAAGTTGATATTTCATTTTCTTTTTTGTTCTTCTCTAGGGAAGCTGAAACCTTATGCCAAACTTTAGATTCCGGGACAAAAAGACACCCATATCCTCTATTTGTCATTCTTAGACACCACTCTGTAAACTCATGAATTACAAAGAACCTTTCATCAAATAAACCATATCTTTTCAAAACATCCGCTCTCATCATAAGGACACAATCGCAAGCATCAACATAGCTTTCTTTTAAATTTCCTGTATCTATCTCTCCTTGATTTAATGGCTTAAAGCTTTTAATTGAATATTTACAGCCGGCACACCATATTTTATTTTTTGGTTTCATATAGTAAATAATAGGAGTTGACACTGCTACTTTCTGATTTTTTTCCATCGACTCAACCAAAATATTCAAGAAATTTTTATCAACAACCATATCATTATTCAAAGTTAAAATATACTTGCTGTTCCACCTCAACCCCTCTCTTATTCCAACGTTAGTTCCTTCTGCCAATCCCAATTTTTTTTATTCTCTATCAAGGTGGCCATTTTGGAGTATTTTCTTCTAAATTCCTTTTGAGTGCCGTCACTGGATCCATTGTCTACGACAATTATGTCATAGTTTCTATAATTTATTTCTTTCAAAGAATCTAATAAGTCAAAAGTATGCTTCTTGCCATTCCAATTAACAAAAACAATAGAAACTCTTGGTTGATTACTATTTTTTTTTGTTTCAATTTTTTGTTTCATTATTTACAACGAATCTACTAGAAATCCATAATTCTCATTGGTTTAATTTTTTCTTTTTTAATAAATTTAAATATTTCCTCCAATAGCCTTAATTTGAATCTTGCTTCAAATAAATCATGAATGTAAAAAGAAGAAAGCTCTCTTCTCTTCATAGTTTCTTTCATATAATCTAATATTTCTGCATCTGATTTTCCTAAACTAACCATATACTCAATAACAGGAGTTCTTTTTTCTCCGCATATAGTTATGGGCACATTTTTTATTTTGCCATAAAATTTCGGCTTGTCTCCCTCAAAATCGCTTACGAATTTTATTCCATACTCCTCCAATATTTCAAGGACTTTTTCATTTGTACTAAAACCTGGAGCGCAAAAACTTGTCGGATTTCTATTAAAAATTAATCTGTACCTTCTAACTGCAGATGCAACGTGCTTTTCTATATCGACCTTATTTCCTCCTCTTGTCCATGCCCTATGCTTCCAGCCATGCAGACCTAACTCATGACCTTCTTCTAAAATTCTTCTCAATACTCTCATATTTCTTTTAACGAAGTCTCTCGGGAAAAGAGCCATCCTTATTTTATCCTTTAAAGACCAAATTTTAATTCCTCTTTCTGAAGAAGAAGTCATTTTTCCTCTGTATTTAAGCAACTCAAAAATATTTGACTCCCCTCCCATTACTAGATAAAAAGACACTTTTATGTTACATTTTTTTAGCAAATCTAAAAGTTTAGGAAGACCTTCTTTAATGCCTTTATTTGACTCTAAGTCAACTCTTAGCGTAAATTCTCTTCCCATTTTTATTTTAACAATCGGTTGTATGTATTTAATAACCTATTGAGATCATCTTTCCAATGAAACCTCATTTTATAACTATTTTTACCCATTTTTTTTCTTAACTTTTCATTTTTTAATATCTTTATAATACCTTCTGCAATTGCCTTGGGATCGTTTTTTACGATAAATCCATTTTTTTTGTTTTTAACAAACCTTCTCATTATTTCTAAATCTGTTGCTACTATGGGTAAACCAGCCGCTAAATACTCATATAGTTTGTCAGGATCTGCAGTTTCTGTGAGAAGAGTTTTTTGATGACATATTATTCCTAAATCAGCAGAACACACAAATTTAGCATATTTTTCTTCGTTCATCCACTCGCTAACTAAAATAACATTATCGCTGATTTTGTTAATACTAATTTTATCTAACAATTTTTTATAATAAATTTTATCTTTTATTTCCTCTGCTATCTTTATAACAAATAAAGCTTTTGGAATTTTTTTTACAACTAAAGAAATTGAATCAATTAATAGATCTACTCCGAAGTATGGAACAATACTCCCCGTAAATAGAACTATTTTCTTATTTTCCCAGCCAAACTTTTTCTTATTTTTTCTTTTTGGATTAAAATATTTATTGTTTGCGGCAGCCGCAGAATTAGTTACTATTGTAAAATATCCTTCTTTTAATTTATAGCCTTTCTTGAGGAATTCTTTCTGAGGCTCGCTCACTACAACTATATGATCTATATGTTTAAAACAAAATCTCTCAAATACATGGAAAAGTTTTATTTTCATCTTTCTCATAAAATTAACAGAATTTTTATCTAAGATTGTAGATTCTCCGCTCCAGGGGTCATGATAATCTAAAATTATTTTTGCCTTAATACCCATAAATTTAGATATATAAGCGGGAATAAGAGAAGAGTGTCTGTGGCAATGGATTAAATCTATTTTATTTTCTTTATCTATTTTTTTTAGTTTCCTTGCTCCAAAAACTCCAAAAATTACTATATCTAAAATAGTTAGATTATTAGAGGGTTTGTCTGTAAGAAATCTTTTTTTTTTAATTATTACAGTGTTAAAATTTTCATTATACTCTTTTTTTATTTTATTTTTTTTAAATAACATCCTATAAACAGTAAATTTTTTTTCAGATAAATCCCTACACATTTGATAAATTCTTGGAGGTTCTTGAAAGTCTCGCGCAAACATCTGTACAATTACTTTTTTGTTATTCATTTTTAAAAATATTTAATACCAAAATTTACTTTATAGCTTCCGAATAAATTCTTTCTAATTTTTTATTACGTTCTTTAATAGAAAATTTTCCGGTTTCAATATTTTTCAAGCAATTTTTTCGCATCTTAGATCTAATTTTTGGTTTATCAATGAGAATTAATACTCTCTTAACAATCTCATTAATTATTAATTTTTCTTTTTTTCCTATTCTTTCTTGATCTACTTTTCCAACATTAGGTATAACAAATCCGGTATTTCCATCATCAATTATTTCTTTTCTCGCATAACCATCTACTGTAACAGTGGGTATTCCAAAAGACATTGCTTCCAACATAGAAAACCCAAAAGTATCACTGTAACCAGGATAGACAAAAATATCAACTTTAGGATATACCTCTCTAAATAATTTATTTTGTGGGAGAAGATCAATAAATATTATGTTTTTATTTTTAGAATATTTCTTCAACATCTTTTCTGTAACTACCGAAACAAATAAGCATTTTACGTTTTTTCTTTCTTTAGTTATTTTGTCAAAAACTTCTAATGCGTGTAACCCCCCCTTCCTATTAAAATATCTTCCAACAAACAATAAAGTAATTTTATTGTTTTTTTTATTTATATTAGGTTTTTGTCTAGGTACAGCGGGATATACCACCTCTACTTTATTTTCTATTTCTGGAAACATCCTAACTATTCCTCTTTTACATTCTTCTGTCCAAGCAATTATCTTTTTACAATTTTTTCTTTGTAAAATTTTTCTCACAATTTTTCTCCCAATTGAAGTACTTCTCCAAGAAAGCCAAAACTGCCAGTGACACTCAAAATCTGCAACCCAACGAATATCTTTGTTTTTACTTAGACAGTGTGCGCAGTGAATTAAATCATATTTTCCATTTTTTGTTTTATATGCATTTGGAAAAGGCAATCTAAGTTTATTTGCATAATTCCTTAACCCTTTTAGACGACTAAAAAAAAGAAATTTGCTTTTCTCAGTTATAACCCCTTTCTGATTTCCTGCATTTAAATATCTAATTCCTTTTGGGGGATTCTCTACCAAATATCTATAATATGGGGAATCAGGAAATTTCCATGGATATTGTAAGAATATGTCCATCTTATCCATATTGACGAAATAAGTGTACGACTTATAAATATTATGTACTATTATTATAATACCGATGCAATGTAGATAAATATATATAACCCCAATAAAATAAAAATGAATGCCAAACTATGATAAGAAAAGGTACGTTATGAGTATTAAGATTGGTTTTTTCAGAAAATTTGTGAACAGATTTCTGTATGTTCTAGGATATTTTGGACCTGGAAATAGTTTAAGAGTTTTTGCAAACAGAGCCCGTTGAGTAAAGATAGGAAAAAATGTGTTCATAGATGCTTTCGTTCATATAGATACCGCAGTTCCCCATTTAGTAAAAATAGAAGATAATGTAAAACTTTCCATTGGTGTAAAAATATTTGCACATAACTCAGTGTTTCAAGATATAAATTCTCAAGATCCAATAATAATCTCTCCAGTTTTAATAAAAAAAAGGGCTCAGCTTGCCCCCAATGTAATTGTCTTAGAAGGCGTAACCATTGGGGAAAACTCCATTATCGGTACTTCTGCAGTAGTTAATCACGATATACCAAATGGAATGATAGCGGTTGGGATTCCTGCAAAA
>CAYHJV010000012.1:0-13368 GCA_964357045.1 Candidatus Woesearchaeota archaeon
TTCTTCAAATCCTTCTATAATCAGTAATTTGTTGGGATATTGCTGCAGTTCTTCCAGCTGCCTTAGAAGTCTTTTATTTATCATGGAAGAAATAAAATCACTAATAGTTTTTCTTTCTATAGCAATATTGTTCACCAGGTAATCGGCAACTTTTAATTCTTTGAATTCTATTTCAAACCCCAAGTTTTTTAGACTTGCTGGAACAAGCGAATTTTTCTCACGATAATCTATATCAATTTTTAGGATTTCCTTAGGTTTTACCTTTCTCTCTTTTTTTGCGAATATGTCAAAGAATTTTGGAGTCATTTTAAAGGGTTTTTTGCTCCTCCATACTTCCCGCCTTTTTGAAAAAACTTTCTTTTATTGTGTCTATTGCCCTGTGCATTTTTTTCTCCCTGGCTCTCGACGCGTAATAAAAATATTCGTCTCTTGTTCCTTTTGTTATAAGAATTATTAATTTTCCTTTCATTAGTCTGGCTGTACGGCCGGCCCTCTGGATTGCTCTTATCGCACTTGGTATTGGCTCGTAAAAAATTACTGCGTTTACTTCTGGAATATCCAATCCTTCCTCACCTATAGATGTTGCACATAACACATTTATTTCTCCTATGGAAAATTCATTTATAACTCTTTTTTGCTCTTTTTGGCTTAAACCTGTGCTCCCCACCCCAACGCCTTTTTTTGTCTGCCCGACGAAAACTTTTGACCTTATGCCTTCTATTTTGTTTAGCTCTTTTGAGATTATTGAAGCTGTGTCTCTGAATTGCGTAAAGACTATAATTTTGACCTTTTCGTTCTCACTTCTTTCTCTCTCAACTATATCTTTAACAATTTTTGCTTTAGGGTGTTCAAAATTTTTTGCAAGCAATTCGTTGGATTTTTCGTACATGAAATTAAATTCGGGTTTTTCTACGAGCCTCACAACTCCCTTGCTCTGCTTTTTTGAGGCTTGTTTTAAAAGTTCGTTTAAATATTTGTTAAAACTAGAGAGAGTTTGAGTTTCAAGCAGCTCTAGAGCATGCTGGAGCTTTATAGCTTGGGCGCATGCGCTTGCGGCAAGCATATAGTTAAAATTACCGCCGACTTTTGAAAGCGAAAAAGAAATTTTTTTCTGCAAGTTTATTAATTCTGTTTTTGTTGGAGGGCCGAAAAGAACTTTTCTGTTGTGCAACTCTTCTACATAACGGTCAATTAATTTTTTTAGAACGTGTTTTATTTCTTGAAGTTCTTCTGGGAAAGGAATCATAACTTTTTCGAATTCAAGTTCCTGTAAATAAGAAGAAACATCGGCGCTGTTTCTTGTCCTTATTTCAACTTCCTCTATGGAAAGATTTTTACAAATTTCCTTTATTCTCGATTCTTCACTTCCTGGGCTTGCAGTCATACCTAAAATTCGAGGATTTCTGGACTGCTCTAAATAAGTTTTTGCGACATAAGTATAGTCGTAGTTTTTTGTACATCTATGCGCTTCATCTTCGATTAAAAGAGAAACCTCCGTTAAATTGTAAAGATTGTTTTTTAGATCATTGGCGACGCACTGAGGAGTTGAAAATATTATATCTGAAGTTTGCCATATTTTTTTTCTTTGAGCAGGATTTACAGCGCCCGTGAATAGTTGCATGTCTGCGAATAACTCTGGAAGATGTTTTTTAAAATAATTAATATGCTGCTCTGCAAGAGGTTTTGTCGGGGCAAGAAAAACTATTTTTTCCCTTGGAAATTTTTTCATTCTTTCTATTGAAAGCATCAAAGCAACGAGAGTTTTTCCTAATCCTGTTGGTAAAACAACCAGGCAATTTTTTTCCATACAGGTTTTAAGAATTTCTTTTTGATATTCTCTAGGAATTATATTTTGCAAAAACTCTGAGGACATTTTTTAAGAAATAAAAAGAGGTATAAATGTTTTACTGTCTTTTCACGATTGCATAAACAATTAATATTGCAGAACAAACGATTAGGACTAAACCTATTACGGAAATTAGGTTTAATGAATATATTCCTGTGCTTATTACATTTCCTGTTGGCCCAAAGCTGAAATACCCGAAGTTAAGAAAGATGAAACCCCCGATTAAAGCAATTATTCCAAAAACTGCCACAACGCTTTTCTTTTCGAAGAAATTTTTTTCCATATGATTATATGTTTTTACAATTTAATAATTTTGTTATATCACAAAAAGGGAATATGCGAAAGAGATTAGAGTTATTATTGCTAAGAAGCTCCAAAGTACTATGTTCCCGAAAAATATTTTATTTCCGTCTAAATCTGATATTGGAATCATGTTGAAGAATGCATAGTATATATTGAATCTTGCGAAGTCGGAGAATCCAACTAAATATCCTACTAAAGCCAAAAATAAGTTTATGAAAATTCCTGAGGCTGCGATTAATCCTATATGATATTCTGTCATTTCTGAGAATGTGTAAAGCCCCCATCTTTTTGCGGCCCTGTAAACTTTAGCCTTCACGTCGAAAACAAGGGAAGCCATCCATTTAACATGCCCGAAAGTTAATAAGCCGACGATTAAAGGCATGAGTGCACCAAACGGGAAAGGACTTTTGAATTTTTGCGATGGTGAGAATCCATACTGCTTAACTTCCCAGAGCTTCACCTCAATCTCCGAATCAAGGGCAAACGCCGCTATTTTTTTTGCAAAGACATTCATCATGATTACTATGAAAACCGCCAATAGAGTATAAAAGAAATAAATCATAGAATCTAGAAAACTTATTACAAGTGCGAAAATTACCGAGGCAAGGGCAATGTAAATGATTTCTTTTGGATTTAACATGAAAAATACAGCATTACGTTTCTTATAAAGTTTATTGTGCATAAGTTATGATTAATTACGGAAAAGTATTTAAATACGGAAAGATAGTTTTTGATATGAGAATAAGAAAGATCAGTGAGGTTGTGGGGTTGAAAGTTTATACCGATTCCGGGGATTATTTTGGAGAGGTTGAAGAGGCGAATCTGCACGAAAATAAAATTGACGGATGGCGTATAAAAGTCGGTGGAAGTGTCATGTCTTTGATAGGCGGGGCGAGAGGAGTTATAATTCCTCATCAGTTTGTCAAGGCCATAAGCGATGTTTTTATAATAAACAAGACAGCTTTACCAAGTCCTGATTCCAGCATTGATGAAGTTCCCGCGGATTTGATGTAGGAAAGATAGTTCAATAATTTCTATAAAAAGACTAAAAATTTTTGTTTCTTAGTGAAGTGGTTTTTTGTTCGTTAACTAATTTTACTTCATCAGTAAGATATTTAAGGGAGGAAAACTTTTAATTTGAATAAAATTGTAGTGTTGGTTTTATAAGTAAAAATGGCTGAAAATATTTTGCAGAATGAGGTTTTGACTAATTTTATTTATCCTTTTCTTTTGATATTCTTTATTGTTTTTGCAATTCTTCAGAAGACTAAAATTCTTGGAGATGGCAAGAAACAGCTTGATGCTTTGGTTGCGTTCGTTATAGGATTAATATTTGTTGGTGCTGTTTCTCCTAAGCTGATTGTTGAGGATTTGATTTTGTTTTTGAGTGTGGCAATAGTTATGGTTTTCGTCATTCTCATCATATGGGGATTTATCACAGGTCAGGATGCAAAGTTCGAAGGAAAGGCGATTAAAATTATTGCAGGCATAGTTATCTTAATTGCTGTTGTAATTGCTTTGCTTTTGAGTGTTGACAGCTTTGAAAACATTTTTGGATTTTTATTTGAGAGTGACTGGAGCGAAGATGTTTGGACTAATATTATTTTTGTTGTAATTCTTGCTGTTGCTCTTGCAGCTGTTTTGCTTGGGACAAAAAAGTCTGGTTCTAGTGGCGGGAAGTAGAATAGCATAGAGAAAATTATATAATGCTTTTAGGATTTCTTTTGATATGGGGAGAATAATCATTATTGGTACGCTTCATGCAGGGATGACTTCTGAAAAAGAATTGAAAGTAATTTTAGAAAAATATAATCCCTATCAAATTCTTGTAGAGATTTCTCAAAAGGATATTAATAATGGTGCTATTGATTCTTACCCTTCCGAAATGATTTTTGCTTATCGCTGGGCTAAGAACCGAGGGAAAAAAATTAATGGTTTTGATGCAAAAATTAATACTTTAAAAGCAGAAATGACGGAAGAGGATAACCAAAAAGTTATTGAGGAACAGAAGAAAATAATGGAAAACTTTTCCTGGAAAGACATGAACAAACCGGAGAATCTTCAAATGCTTGATACAGATTCTGAAAAAAATTTGATAGATTTGGATAAGGAAATAAAAAGAGAAAGTGAGATGTTGAGAAACATTAGAAATGTAATTGTTAAAAAAGGAATCGTGCTCATTCTAACGGGGTGTGGACATCTTGACTTTTTTGAGAAGAATATTAAAGACGCAATTTTTCCCTTTAGATGAATTTATGTTGGATTATTTAGAAACATATTTAAAAGTCGGTTTATTATTTAAGGCATGATTAGAGAGGTTTTTTTAGCGTCGTCTGGCCTTTTTTCAGGCGGTTCCATTGGAAATCTTCTTGCTAAGTGGGAACAGATTGGAGTTTTTAGCTATGTTCTGCCTTTCTTAATAATTTTCGCACTTGTTTTTGCTATCCTAAGACAGATGCATCTTTTCAAAGAGAATGTTGCTGTGGGCAGCATTTTGGCTTTGACTGTTGCTCTAATGTCTTTGCAATTTGAATTTGTTCCGAGATTTTTTGCAGAAATTTTTCCAAGATTAGGTGTAGGGTTAGCTGTAATTCTTGTTGTATTAATCATGATAGGTATGTTTATGGATCCTAGAAAATCAGGACTTATGTGGACTCTTTTGGCAGTAGGGGGTATTATTGTAGTTGTGGTTCTTATAAAATCTGCAGGTGCCTTGGGGTGGAGTTCTGGGGATCTTATTCAAGAACACTGGGGGACGATTTTAGGACTCATTGTATTCTTGGCTTTCATAGGCATTATAATAGGAACTGCAGTTGGTAGTAAAAAACCTGGAAGTGATTATCAGGCATTAGGATTTTTTCCTTTCGGCGGAGGCCCTCATCCCCCTCGCCCTTAAATTCTTCTTTTTCTATCTAAAAAAGGATCAACTACTTTTCCGAAAGAATCCTGCATCATCGACATTTCTTTTTTTATAGAATCCAAACCCTTTCCGTAAGAACCAATTTTGTCTAGTATAGAAATCTGCAACTGGTCAATTACTGCCTCTATTCTTTTTAATCTTTCTTCGAATGATTTCATTCCACTCTCTGCAAGAGTTTTAAATTCGTTTAACTCTTCCATTTGCCGCAACATTTTTTTAGTTTTTTCGGCGAAAACCTGCTCTGCTATGTCTATCAAAGTCCCTGAGTCAGAAGAAGAGGCTCCTGCTGAGTAAGGATCGTATCCTCCGCTGTTATTACCATAGTCATAATTTTCTGCAGTTGCTGTCGCTGCCGGGTCTGTTTGATACTGCTGTTGTTCTTGAGGATAATAATTTTGCATTTGCGGCTGCTGGTAATCATTGAATCCAGGAGGTGATTGTGTTTGTTGCTGAGGAGGATAAGAATAAGCTTGTTGTCCGGGATAACTCTCTATTGGAGGCTGAGGAGAGGGAACATATTCTTCCTGACTGCTTTGAGGAGAATATCCTTCTTGATTTTGATTATAGGTTGGTTGTGCAGGGGGTTGGTCCATTATGGATTGCTGCATTCCATCCGTTATGCTGCCGTAGCCAGATTCTCCAAAGACGGCGTTTTTTATTTGAGCTTGACTTAAGGCATCTTGAATATCTCTAGGGGGAAGACCTTGCTGCTGTAAATTCCTAATTATATCCTTTTCACTTCTTCCCTCGCTTTTCATTCTTGTTACTTGATCTAATATTCCCATATAATTTTATCTCCTTAATTTCTCTAATTCTGATTTTCTTACAAATTCCAAAGGCTGAAACATTTTTGCCTGTTTGGTTAATATATCGAGGTCATCTTTTCTCGCGAAATTGGACATTTCGCTGGAAAATGTTTCTATGAAAGATTTTAATCTTTCAAGGGTTTGTTTTAACTCCTGCAGGTCTTTTTTTATTTCTATCAAATCCTCGCTTGTTCTTTCCCTCATTTCAACAAGATTTTCACCTATCAATATGATCCTGTCTTTCAGCGTCCTTTGTTTGTCTTCTAAATCTCTAACTTTGGTTCCAATGTCATTGTAATATTGTGCGGAATAATCATACGCCTCTTCAGCCATATAAAAACCTCCAGCGGGTTTTTATGAATCCAGCAACCTGATATAACCTCATATGAAACTTAGTTAAAGAGAGTTTAAAATTGTTATTGTTATACAAAATAATTTAAACTCTTTGCGCTTTTTATATTGGGAAAATGCAATTCACAAAAGAGTCGCCTCTATATGCCTATGAGATGAATAAGGAAGGGGGTGAGGACGTTTTGTACGTTAATTATTTAGGCGCGCCTTTTGTTCCAAGTGTTGCAGAGTATCCAGAGGTCATGGAAAGGGTTATTGATTATTTAATTAAAAATCCGAATGCTTCCCGAGTGGTTCTTGTTCAGCAGAAAAATTACGGCTACGATTTTGATAAGACTTCTGTTTTACTTGAGATAGCACAACTTTATGTTTATTTTTTAAAACAGGAGAGAATTCTTTCACAGGAGCGATTAATTACAAATTCTCCGCAGTTTCTCCCAAAAAGGTATAATGACATGTTTTCTTTTCTATTTCTTTTGAAGAAAGATCCTATAGCAGCTCATTCTGAACTGAAAAGACTCTTGTTTGAATCTAGGGCTTTTTTAGAAAGAGTTGATCCAAGGAGCAAAGCGGATCAGGCAAGTTATGTTTACTTTATTGAGAAAATATTCCATCTTCTTGACAGCTCAAAATTAATGGAGAGGGCTTATTCTTATTTAGACCAGTATGAATTAGGAGGGAGAGAAATTTACAATAAAATCTTTATTCCGGAAACAATTCCAAATTTTACTTTTACAAGATTGGTTTCAAGTCTTCCTGAAGATGCAGAGATTGTCGATCAATACAAAATTGCCCAGGAAAGTTATGATGAGTCTTTAGTTACCATTCTTAGAAAAGAGAACGAATCTAAGCTAATTTACCATCTAGTTCCTCCTGAAAATTCTTTACCAGAAGATCACAATATGCTTCTAAATTTGGCCCGAGGGGTTTTAATAGAACATCAGCCAAAGGCAGAAGAGTTTACAGATACTGAAAGAACGCGCCAGGTTTTTTTTAATATATCAAAAGATTTGCTGCAGGATTTGGCTAGAAGCCAAGGAATTAAATTGGGTTATTCTGATGTTAACAAATTATCAAATATTCTCGTGAGACACACGATTGGCTTCGGGGTTATTGAGGTCTTGCTTCAGGATAAAAAATTGCAGGATATTTCTCTTAATGCGCCGATTTCAATGACTCCTATTTTTGTAAGACATCAAGAATTTGACGAGTGCATCACAAATATTTTGCCGAGCCAAGAAGATGTTAATTCTTGGGCAGCTAAATTTAGATTAATTTCTGGAAGACCCTTGGATGAAGCAAATCCTATTCTGGATACTCAATTAGAGATTGGAAAACTCAGAGCAAGAATTGCCATAATTCAAGAGCCTTTGAGCCCTGATGGATTATCTTATTCTATAAGAAGACATAGAGAAGAACCCTGGACGCTGCCTTTATTTGTTAAATATAAAATGCTTAATCCATTTGCCGCTGGGCTGCTTAGTTTTTTAGTTGATGGTTCCAGGACTCTTTTAGTTGCCGGAACAAGAAGCTCGGGAAAGACTTCACTGCTTGGAAGTTTGATGCTAGAAATTTTACCTAAGTACAGAATAATTGTTGTAGAGGATTCTTTAGAATTACCTTTTGAGTCTATGAGAAAACTTAATTATGATATACTGAGAATGAAAGTTAGATCCTCTTTGCTTAAAACAACTACGGAGGTTTCTGCCGAAGATGGAATAAGGACCAGCTTGAGACTTGGCGACAGCTGTTTGATTATTGGAGAGGTAAGAAGTGTTGAAGCTAGAGCATTGTATGAGGCGATGAGAGTTGGAGCGTTAGCTAATGTTGTTGCGGGAACAATCCACGGTGCTTCTCCTTACGGTGTTTTTGATAGAGTTGTAAACGATCTTGAAGTTCCAGCTACAAGCTTCAAGGCGACTGACATTATAATGGTTGCAAATCCTATAAAATCCTCTGATGGCTTGCACTCTTGGAGGAGATTAGTTCAACTTGCAGAAGTCAGAAAGCATTGGAAGAAAGATCCTTTAGAAGAGAAAGGTTTTGTAGATTTGATGAAATATAATGTTGAAAAAGATGAGCTGGAAGCGAGCGATGATTTGATTAATGGCGACAGCGAGATTATTAAGGAAATTGCATCTAGTGTTAAAGGATGGGCCGGAAATTGGGACGCTGTTTATGACAACATTTTATTGAGGGCTAAAATAAAAAAAGAAATTGTAGACACTTCCGTTAAACTAGGTGATGAAAATATTTTAGAGGCGGGCTTTAACGTTCTTTCAAACAACGCTTTCCATAGAATTTCTGATGAAGTTAGACAAGAAGTTGGTTTGCCGGTAAGCGAGAGGGTTTTTCCGGCGTGGCAGAAATGGTTGAATCAGCAGATTAAGAAGAGGAAAATTTAAAGTTAAAATAAATTTATAACGTCTGAGAACAAAAGTTCCCACATAATGTTTTTGAGCATTATTTATAAACATAAAACTTGTTTATTTTATATGGCAAATCCTGAAAAACTTAGAAGGATTTTAGATAAGAGGTGCGATGAACTTAAACAAGATCCTGATGTGTTGGGGTTTTTTCTTATTGGTAGCATGGCAAAAGGAACTGCAACTGAAAATTCAGATATAGACATCGAGATTATTTACTTATCTTGTGACAATTATGTACTCAAAGACGAATTTGTGGATGGAGTCAAAATAGGTTTAGGATTGGATTCTTTGAACGGTTTTATGGAAGATTGCGACGCTCATCCAGAAAAGGAGTATAGCGTATTAAACTCTAAGATACTATACGATCCCAAAGGAGTTATTTTAAAGGGTATTAAAAAAGTCAAAGATTTTTTTAAAAAGAATCCCCAAGTTCTACAATATTGGCAAAAAAATGAAATGGAGTATCAAGACTCAAAGAAAAATCAAAAATCAAGGAAAACTTATTTTGATGTAATGAAAGAGCTTGATAAAAAGATTAAGAACAAAGAGATAAAGATTGTTTTAAAATAAGAAATCAGTTTGTGAGAACAAAAGTTCCCACATCTTTATAAATTGTAAAAGAGTTTTATTGATTATGAAGAGATGGTTTGGGATTATATTTAGTATTTTGGTTATAGGCTTTTTAATATGGTTTGTAAAAGATGTAGATTTCTACGAACTGTATCTTCTTTTACAATATGTGCAACCGTTTTGGTTCGGCTTGGCAGTTCTTTCAACTTTTCTTACATTCATAGTTTGGAATATAAGATGGACTTTTATTGTCAGGCCCTACTTAAAAGGAAGCTTTTGGTTTTTTCTAAAAGTTATGTTTGCAAGTGCGTTTTTCTCAACAGTAACTCCTGGGGCAGGCCTTAGTGGAGAACCTTTAAGAGCATACTTCATAGCTAAAAAATACAAAAGACCCCACGCCAAAGTTTTAGGATACGTTCTCGGCGATTCTTTCTTTAGACTTTCAGCCCTTGTTATTTATACCATTTTTTCGGTATTTTTTGTTCTTATTTATATAAAAATTTCGGGAGGTTTGAGACTTTTTCTTTACATTATACTGGCTTCTTTGCTTCTTGCTTCCTCTTGGATAATTTATTTAATATTTAAAAAAGGCAATTTTAAACTTGGAAATTTATTGAGAAGATTTTACTATTTCAAGTTTGTAAGAAAGAGATTCAAGGAACAAGGATTATTTGAGGAGTATATAAATGCAAGGATGAAGTCATTCACCCAGATTTTTAGACTCGTTGTCAAAAAAAAGAGAAATATTTTGGTAGGATTACCCCTTTCGTTTATATTTTGGGGTCTTAATTATTTATCTGCTTACTTTATGTTTTTATCCTTTGGGAAGGAAGTTAATTTTTTACTAATAATAATTGTTTTTACATTGGCTAACATTGTCGGAAGCTTTTCTCCAATTCCCGGAGGAATAGGTGTCAGTGAAGGTCTTATGACTTTTTTATACTCAGCAATGGGAATTAATTTTGCTTTGGCCTTGGTTGTGTCTTTGCTTCAGAAAATGAGTTATTATTTTTTCTCTTTATTTGTTGGAGGATGGTACATCGTCAGGCTGAGAAAAACTTTAGATAATGGCTGAGGGGTTAATGTTATTATTCTAAACATTTATTAATTATATTATTCTTTTATTGACGTAAAAGAGGAAATGACTATTAACAGGCCTGATATCCAAGATATATTGAAGAAGTATGGCGCCAAGATTGAGAAACAGATACAAACAACGGATTTGGCACCAGAAAATTATAGCCGCGAGTATGTTGATTTTAAAGCAGAACTTTCTCCAGAATTAACTAGATATGAACGATGGTGCCAGACTCTGGGCAGTATTATAAAACTTAACGCTTCTGAAAAAGATAAAGCAGAAATAGGGAAGCATTTGAGGGCGGCTCATTTAGAAATTGAGCCTTGGCAGGCTTTGAACTTAGCCGTTATGTCTTTTGTTGCAGTTTTTTTATTAGGCTTGTTTATTTCTTTTGGAATCTCTTTTGTAAAAGGAGGAATTTCACAGTTTCCTTTTTTATTTTTCTTTCTTGCCATGATTCTTTCCTTATTTTTATTTTATTTTGTTAAGGAATATCCTGCGAGACTTGCTAATAAATGGAGGCTAAAAGCGAGCAGCCAAATGGTGCCGGCGATTTTGTACATTGTTGTTTATATGAGGCACACGTCCAACCTCGAGAAAGCTGTAGCATTCGCGGCCAATAATCTGGATTATCCTTTGGCCTTGGATTTCAAAAAGGTTTTTTATGACGTTGAGGTTGGGAAGTTTTCGACAATTAAAGAAAGTTTAGATAATTATTTAGAAATTTGGAGAGATCATTCTACAGAATTCATTGAGAGTTTTCACTTAATTGAATCCAGTTTGTTTGAGCCTGACAACTCTAGAAGAATTGCTACTTTAGAAAAATCGCTTCAAGTTGTATTGGATGGGGTTTATGACAAGATGCTTAAATTTACTCATGACGTCAGGACCCCTTTAACTAATGTTTACATGCTGGGAGTTGTTTTGCCTACCTTAGGGCTTGCATTATTGCCTTTAGCTTCAGCGATGTTGGGTGGCTTGCTTCAATGGTATCATGTTTTTATTATTTTCAATATGATAGTTCCTTTTTTTGTTTTTTATCTTACTGATAAAATAATTTTTTTAAGGCCCGGAGGTTATGGGGAGACGAAGTTACTTGAGAGAAATTCTTTATATCCTAATTACAAGAGCAATAAACATTTTGTAAATGCTTTTATTTTGACTTTACCATTTTTTATCATAGGACTTTTGCCTTTAATATTTCAATATACTCCAATCCCAGAACTTTTAGGTTTGCAGAAAGATTATACTTTTTCTCAAATGGGTTTAGGAGTTTTTTCCAGTTTGGAAAGCGAAAAGTTTTTTGGTTTTACGCCTGAGGGTAAAGGGCCTTTGGGTATCGGTTCGCTGATATTGGGAATGTTTTTCCCTTTAGGCTTGGCCACGTTTTTTTCAATTGCTTATAGAGATAAGACAAAATTATTGATGGTTGAAAGAAAGAATACTCGTGAATTGGAAAGTGAGTTTAATAATTCTTTATTCCAGTTGGGAAATAGAATTGGGAATGGTGTTCCTCCTGAGCTTGTTTTTGGGAAAGTTGCCGAATCTTCTAAGGGATTAAAGACTGAGGATTTTTTCAGACGAGTTAATTATAATATTAGGCAGATGGGGATGGGAGTTGAAAAGGCTATTTTTGAAAAAAATAGAGGGGCAATTTCTTTCTATCCTTCTGATTTGATTGCTACTAGTATGAAAGTTCTTATTGAATCTTCTAAAAAAGGTTTGAACATTGCTGCTTCAAGTTTGATGAGCATTTCTGAGTACGTGAAAAATATTCAGAAAATTACGCAGAGGCTCAAAGACATGCTCGCGGAAATTGTGTCTGATATGAAGAGTAATATGACTTTCTTAGCTCCTTTGCTATCTGGAATAGTTATTGGACTTGCTGCCATGATTACTTCTATTTTATCGAGGCTTAATCTGACTGAGAATTTGAATTCGGCATCTCTTGGATTTGATCTTAAGGCTATCGTGGAGATATTTGATGTAACTGAAAGCATTCCTCCTTATTTCCTGCAAATTTCCATAGGAATTTATCTTGTACAGATTATTTTTATACTGACAAGAACTTTAGTAACGATAGATTCTGGGGAAGATAAACTTGAGCGTGCAAATAAAGCAGGACAAAATCTCAAAAGCGGAATTTTGCTTTATTTTATAACGGCTTTATTATCTACATTGGTGCTTTTCGCTTTGAGCGTCATGGTTCTGGGCAACTTGGTTTAAGGCAAGATTTATTAAGATTATTTAGTAATTAAGATTATGAAAAGAAGGTGGTTTAATTTAGGTGTAGTTTCAGAATATCTACCCTGGATTCTTATAGCCATTGCGGTTTTAGCAATTGTAATGATTTCTATATTTTTAATGAAAAATCAAGGTTTTAACTTACTTGATAAGATAAAGGGTTTGGTTGGAGGATGAAATGTCAGAGTTAACAATAGACCAGCTGATTAAGATAATTATTGGAGTTTTGGTTTTTGTAGTTGTTGTGCTGGGAATTTACTTTTTCTTTAAAGGATATGTCATTGATTTTTTTAAGAATTTTGGAGGAAATGAAACAGGAATTTTCTGGGGTTTGTTAAAATGATACTCAAGAATAAAAAGGGGTTTTTGCTTGCTGAAGAAACTTTGAAGATAGTTATTGCCGTGATTGCAATAGGGCTTTTGATTTATTTGCTTTTCAGTTTGTATTACAATTCGCAGAAAAATGAAAAACTGGAGCAGGCAGAAGCGTCTTTGGAAATTATACTGGGCGAGACAAATTCTGATGGTGCAGAAGTGGAAATTTATAATCCAGAATCTTTTGAAGCATTTGGGTGGAAGATAGTTTCATTTTCTAACAGCGGACTGCCTAATTCTTGTTCTAATTTAGGGTGGAGTAATTGTCTATGTATATGCAAAAGTCAATTAGTTGGAGATAATATAGAAGAGTGTGATGAAGAAGGAATTTGCAGGGAGAGTGAATTAATTGTTAACGGTGGAGAAATAAAAATAAAAAATCCTCCCGTTAGATTAGAAATTAAAAATAAGGTGATATAATCATGAATATAGAACTATGGACTACA
>CAYHJV010000013.1:0-13193 GCA_964357045.1 Candidatus Woesearchaeota archaeon
GATGCTTTAGCTCGCTGGCATAAACAGAAAGGAGAGAAGGTTTTCTTTTTGACTGGTACTGATGAAAATGCACAGAAGAACGTGCGAGCTGCAAAAGAAAAAGGAATTTCTGTAAAGAAATTTGTTGATGAAAATTCAAAGGTTTTTGTTGAACTTTGCAAAGTCTTGAATGTTGAATATGATGGATTTATTAGAACGACAGAAAAAGAGCATGTCAAAAAAGCGCAGGAAATTTTCAAAAGAGTTTATGATAAGGGTGATATTTACAAAGGCAAATATGAAGGTTGGTATTGTGGGGGATGTGAGGCTTTCAAAACAGAAAAAGAATTTGAAGACGGAAAATGTCTAGAACATAATACGATGCCAGAATGGCTTTCTGAAGAAGCTTATTTTTTTAAGTTGAGCAAGTATAAAGAAAAATTGATTAAGTTTGCCAAAAGTTATATTGTTCCTGAATCTAAAAAAAATGAGATTTTGTCAAGATTGGAAAATGAGCCTTTAAAAGATTTGAGTGTTACAAGAAAAAACTTGGATTGGGGGATAGAATGCCCTATTGATAAAAATCATAAAATTTATGTTTGGTTTGATGCGCTCATAAACTATATCACTGGTGCTGGTAAGAATGAAGAGTTTTGGCCTGCTGATGTTCATGTTATAGGGAAAGGAATTAACTGGTTTCATTCTGTAATATGGCCTGCGATTTTGACTTCTGCCGGATATAAATTACCTAGTAAACTTTTAGTTCATGGTTATTTGAATATTAGAGGAGAAAAAATATCAAAATCAAAAGGAAATGTTATTGACCCAATCGAGCTTGTTAAAAAATATGGGGCTGACAGCGTTAGATATTCTTTATTTAGATGTTCTGTTTTTGATGATTCTGATTATTCTGAAGAGGTTCTTATTGAAAGGCATAACAATGAATTAGCAAACAAATTAGGCAATTTGGTAAGCAGAGTTGAAGGGTTGATTGAAAAGTTTGGAGTTGAGAAGGGAGATAATAAATTGATCAAAAAATTAAATGAAAAACAAATAGAGAAATTTTTAGAAAATTTTGAACTAGATAAGGCATTGAATGAAATTTTTGCTTTTATTGATGTTTGTAACGAGTATGTTCAAAGCAAAAAACCTTGGGAGACAAAAGACAAGAAAGTTCTTTATGAATTAAAGGAGAGCATTTTGAAAATTGCTGAATTACTTTGGCCGTTTATTCCTGAATCTGCAGAGAAGATTAAAAAGCAGTTCAGCGAGAAAAAAATTAAAAAGTCCGAGATTTTGTTTAAGAAGATATGATTGTTTTTTAATACAATAAAACTTATAAAACAAGAGTGTTTCGTTTCTTTATGTTTACTTTAGATGATTTGAAAGAAAATTTAGATTTAGGGGATAAAGTTAATTTGCGATATAAGACTAGTTATGGTAGAGATTCTTGGTGTGAAACTGGAGGTTATATTACTTATTGGAATCCTGAATTTATTGCTTTATCATCCCTTGATCCTAATGAGGCCTTTGTACCTTTTAGTAGCAATGTAATAGAAGTTTCTAGAGGGGGTATTATTCCTATTTCTAAGATTTTGAAATATGAAAAAATTGAAGATTCTTCTTGGAAAAAAGCTAAAGCAGCTTCTTAATGATTTATGATGACAGAAGGAATTGTATCTTTTAATGATTGGAGCAAACTTGATTTGCGAGTTGCCAAAATATTAAAAGTTGAAGAAATTGAGGGCGCTGACAAGTTGTATAAATTAACTTTAGATGTCGGAAAAGAAATTGGAAAACGAGTTATTTGTGCAGGAATAAAACCATATTACAAGATTGATGAGTTAAAAAGTAAAAAGATAATTTTGTTTTCTAATTTGGAGCCGAGGAAAATTAAAGGAATTGAAAGTCAAGGAATGTTGTTGGCTGCTTCAACAAAAAATCACGAGGAAGTTGTTTTGTTAAGTCCAGAGAAAGATATTGATGTGGGAAGTAGGGTTGGTTAGGATTTTTTCAACCTCAAAGCTTTCATAAGTCTGTCAATTAGCTTTTCCTTGTCCGTATCAGAATCGTAGGGGATATCAAGAATTCTTGCTGCGATTTCTTTGTAAGCCCTTGCTGGGACACCTTTAGGATGAGTGTGAACAACTGCGTTTTTTAAATTTAAGGCTCTTTTTATGTCTTTGTGTTCTGGAACCATTCCAAGAATTGGAACTTCAAGCATTTCCTTCACTGCTTCTGGGCTCATTTCAAGATTGTCGTTTCTAACTCTCGTCATTACAATTCCGATAACTGGTTTTTTTAGCTCTTCTGCCAGCTTTATTGTTTTTAAGGCGTCAGTTATTGCTGGAATTTCGGGGTTTGTAACAATGATTATTTCGTCAGCCATTTCTATTATGGAAGTTGCCTCATGTCCAAGACCTGCCGCACAGTCCACAATTATAATATCGGAAAGTTTTTTGAAATCTTTTCTAAAATCTTTTAAGATTTCAGGGTTTATTTTTCTAAGCTCTTTTATAGATAAAGAAGAAGGCATTACTTTCATTCCTGATTCGTGCTCGTAAACAGCATCTATGGGGTCAGCCTTTCCTTGCAATACCTTATTAAGATCTATTGGAACTTCAGGAGAATTTAAGTGCAGTCCAACGTTAGGAGTAGATAGATTTGCGTCTATGACTAAAACGTCCTCGCCGAAATAATTCATTGCAGCGCCTAGATTTATAGCAGTAGTTGTTTTTCCTACGCCCCCTTTTCCTGATGCTATCACGATTATTTTTTTCATTTTTGTCCTGATTTGGTTTGGGAACCTTTTTGAAAGGTTCATTTGTAAATTTTATAGAGTTAGATAATTTCTACCTTTACCCTAACTATAATAAAAGAAATTGCTTTGTAGTGCTTATAAACTTTTCTAATCTCTCAGCGTATTCCTTAAGTTTGTCGAGGTTTATGTTGACTTCCTCTCCTCTGTAGAGAACTTTGAGCGTTACATTTTTTCTAAATTCGCCTATTCTTTCAAGTCGCAGTTCACGAACTTTTTTGAACATTTCATACATTTCTATAACTTCCAGAAAGTTCTTGTCTTTTTTGAATAATTTCTTTAGAGCTTCTATTTTACCTACAGGGTTTGTTGGAATTGAAGATATCTTTTTTTTCTTTTTTGCGTGTTCTAATAATCTATCCACTATTAAATCAATCATTTCTTTCCATCTGAAAAGTAGATTGATGATTACATCACAGGTTTTGGTGTATTTCAAACTTACATACAATAAGTGATCAGCGCTTATTTTTTCCTTGATAATTTCTTCCATTCAACAGACATTTCCCTCTTTACCCAATTTTAGAAGTATATTTTACTACGGAAAAGGGGTTTTTATAGTTTTCTTCATAAAAGAAGCTATTTTGCGCGCGTTTTTTATTTCAATTTTTTTCTGCTGCTGGCTTTATACTATCTCTTGTTTTTTTTAGAAGATTTTTTGCTAAAAGTACAAAGTCTTTTATTTTTTCCAGCGTGATTGTGTTTTGTCTCATGTCTGGTGACAGAATAACTACTTTATCCCATCTTCCAAATTCCATTGAGCTCTGTTTATGACTTTCAACGAGCTCAAATATTTCCAAAATCTTTTTTATCTCCTCTTTTTCTATGTTAAATCTTTTTGAAGATTTTTCTACAAATGTTTGGAAATTTGTTTTGGCTTCTTTGGCCATTTGAATTCTTTTGTTTACGTATTCGTACTGAAGTATTGCGTTTATGCAATAAATCAATGCTTTTTTAAGCTCCATAATTATTTTTATTAACAATTTTTTTTCTTTTATCAGAGGAAAAGTTATGTAGGTCATGTGGTCGACAGCTCTGATTATCCTTTCAGCTTCATAGAGATTCTCGAGGAATTTTTCCATATTTGTACATGAAGACAGAATTAATATGGATTTTGGTGGTGGAGTTATTGTTTTTTCTTTGGTTCAACTATTATTGTATATTTTACTATTTCATTTGGCTGATATCCCATCCTCTTTGCCCTTTCACCAATTTTTTCTTCTATTTCTTCTTGAATGCGGCTTACTTTATATCTCCCCATATCTTGCATTCTACCTGTAGAACCAGAATTACTTTTTAACAACCCAAAACATTTTATCTCGTTATTTTCCTCAGCTTTATCATTTATAGCCATTTTATTTATTGTTTTTAATACTTTTTAAAGAATTAGGCATTAACTCAACTCTAAAATTGCTTCTGCTAAATCGCCCGTTTTTTCAAGGGCCTTTCTGGCTTGTGATTCTGAACACCCTGTTTTCTCCATTACTGTTTCAATATCGTCTTTGGAAACTTCAACTTTTTCTGATTCTTCTTTAACTTTACCGGCAATCTGGAAAGTTTCTTGCCCCTGCATTTTTATTTTTGTAATGCTCGGGTTTTCAATAATAATTTTGTCTCCATCAGTTTTTTCAATTGTTACTTTGGAAGCAGAGATTTCTTCTTGAGCAATTCCCATTTGCCTCATCATGGCCTGCATTTTTTTTGGGTCTAATCCACCAAGTCCGAACATGTTTTTGGAAAGAGAAAAAGGTTTTTATGGTTTTCTGTTGTAGGAAAATATAAAAGGTTTAATCGTGTTTATAGTTAATGAAGAAGAAAATTTTCTTTAATATTCTTGGATTTATTTTTTTACTTATATTTATCTCATCAATAATTTTTAAATTTGTACCTCTTACTGGGGCCGTAATTGATGTTTTGGAGTCTAAGAGATATGTATACTTAACTCCTTTAATATTTCTGGTTTTGTCATTTTTGATGTTTTCTCTTGCGAAAAAGGTTAGCACACATTATTATCTTCAGGGTGCAAAAGAAGCTACAGGATCTGCAGTAATAATTGATACTTACAGAGGAAGTTCTTTAATATCCACCGTTCTTGGATTGGGTGCGGAAGCTATATATCCTATTACTAATCCTAAAGAAGCTAGGAAGAAAGCTAAAGAGTTAAGTGGTCATGGTTATAAAGTTGTTTTAATGGGGGAAAAAGATCAGAAAACTCCAAAAGATTTTGATTTTGGAAATAGTTTGGAGGATGCCCTAAAATATAAGGATAGATTTCAAGGAGCCATGGTTGTTTATGTCAGTACGAATGCTGTTGCAGGAATAGATTTAGCTAGAAAAAGTGGAAAGGCGAAAGAGGTTCTTATTGGAAGTCCAGTCAATAGAAAATCATTAGTTCATTATCTCCAAGGTACGGAAGAAGTGTCTCTAGTTGCTATGGGTGAAGCCAGACAGCCTGGGGGAAAGGCAGAATATTCTGAGGAGGACATGGAATATGCTCATTATCTTAAGGAATTATTGGATGGAAAAGACCCCCAATATGAACCTGTTAGAGATAAAATTCTTGGGGGGCGAATTGCAAAGTTAGCTCCAAAATATAATGCAGAATTTGACAGAGATTATGCTTTAAAGTTAGACCAATGGAACGTTGTTCCGAGAGTTGAAGGGGATAAAATAATTGATGCTCTAAAAGGTAAAAAATTAGGAAAGTAGATTCTCCTTAAGTTCTTGAAAACCCCTCTCATAAGCTTCTTCATATTTAATAAATTTCTCTTTTCTATCCATGAGGGTCTTATCAACGTGCCCTAATTTAAATTCTTCATATTGCATTAAAGAATATATGCTTAGGATCAATATCCATAAATATTTTTTTGCTTCGATCCTGTTTACTAAATCTTTATCTTCTCTATTTTTTAGATACTCGTTAATAAAAATCTTTTTTTGTTTGTCATTCATAAACACATCTAAATCCCACAAATTAAAAGCCTTATTTGTAAACGCCCAAACATCGAATGCAGGATCTCCAAATCCACAGGCCTGCCAATCAACTAATTTTATATCTCCATTTTTTAGAACAAGTATGTTGCCAGCAATCATATCTGTATGAATTATAGACTCTTTTTCTTCAAACTTAGGTAATGGTGTTAGTTTTTTCTTAATTTTATCCAATATTTTTTTAAACTTACTCAATAAATCATCTTTTACATAATCTTGTTTTGAGCAAGAATCCACCATATATTGCGCTACATTTAAGAGAGTTTCGATCCTATAGTCTTTTTTTTCTAGTTTAGAGATATCTTTTATTTTTATTGAATGGAGTTTTGATAACAAAACTGCAACTTTTTTTATATTGTCTTCATTAAGATCTTTAATTGGAGTTCCATCGATATATTCTTGTATCATTATTTCATAGGGAATTGTTTCTTTTGATTCGTCAAGTAACAAAGGTTTTGGAGCTATACCAATTTTTTCTATTACTTTCATTGCTTCAAATTCTTTTCTTGAAGAATTAACAAAAATCCCTTTTTGACTAGACATATACGTTTTAATTACAAATTTTTTACTATCTATTGTAATAACAAAATTAGAACTCCACATTCCTTTAGGAAGATCTTTTATTGTTATTTTTTCTGTGTTCTTGAAACCTAATTTTTTTAACCCAGAATTTTTTAGATATTTAATCAAAAGGTCTCTTGTCATCATTTTAACTGTAGAATAAAGACAAACCAATTCTAAAACCTATTATAAGAATTACAAAAGCTATTATGTGTGTTGGTTTTAACGGGAATTTTGATTCATATTCTTCATCATATCTCATCAAACCGCCGAATCCAGACGGCATGCTTATTTTATTATCAGCCATGATTTATTGAGATATAGATAGTTTTTAAAAGTTTCTTAGTGTTTTTCTAACATGAAGGATTTTCATTACAAAGAAATTGAACAAAAGTGGCTTAAGTTTTGGGAGAAGGAAGGTACTTACAGATTTGTGCCTGGAAAAAAAGGCAAGGTTTTTAGTATAGATACTCCTCCACCAACTGTTTCAGGGAACATGCATATAGGACATGCGTTTTCTTATTCACAACAGGATTTTATCGCGCGATTTAACCGCATGAAACTTGCTGGAAAGAGCGGAGGGGGCCAAGTTTTTTATCCTTTTGGAACAGATGATAATGGATTGCCAACAGAGAGACTTGTTGAGAGACTGAAGAATGTTAAGAGCAAAGACATGTCGAGAGAAGAGTTCATTAAATTGTGCTTGAAGACGCTTAAAGAAATAACTCCTGATTTTATTCAAGATTGGAAGAATCTCGGGATAAGTGCAGATTACAAAGTTTATTATTCAACAATAGACAATAATTCTAGAAGAATTTCACAAAAAGGTTTTATTAAATTATATAAGAAAGGTGAGGTTTACAAAAAAGAAATTCCTGTTCTTTGGTGTTGTACTTGTCAAACATCTATAGCCCAGGCAGAATTGGAAGACAAAAATATGGATTCTAAATTTTTTACAATAAAATTTTCTTGTGAAGGAAAAGACTTGCTTATTGCTACAACAAGGCCCGAATTAATTCCTGCTTGCGTTGCTATTTTTGTTAATCCTCAAGACAAAAGATACAAAAACTTTATGGGTAAGAAAGTGAAGGTCCCTTTGTTTAATTTTGAAGTTTCTGTTATTGCAGATTCAAGTGCAGATGTTGAAAAAGGTACGGGAGCAATGATGGTTTGTTCTTATGGTGATAAATATGACGTTGACGCCATTAATAGGCATAAATTACATCCAAAAATTATTTTTAATAAAAACGGAACTTTGAAGGTAACTGGTTATAAAGATATGAAAATTAAGGAGGCTAGAAGAAAAATTATTGAAGATTTAAGAGATGAAGGGCTTATTACAGATGAAAGACAAATAAATCATACCGTTAATGTTCATGATAAATGTGGAACAGAAATTGAATTTTTGCCGGCAGAACAGTGGTTCATTAAAGTTCTTGATAAAAAGAAAAAACTTATTGAACTTGGCGAGAAAATTAAGTGGCATCCTGAATTTATGAGAAAGAGATATGAAAACTGGGTTAATGGACTTGAGTGGGATTGGAATATTTCTAGAGAAAGACATTTCGGCGTTCCGATTCCCGTTTGGCATTGCAAAAAGTGTGACGAGATAATTTTAGCCAGTGAAAAGGAATTGCCTATTGATCCTTTACAAGTAAAAAGAAAATGTCCTAAATGCAATTCCGAAGCAGTTCCGGAAGAGAAAGTTCTTGATACTTGGGCAACTTCATCTTTGACGCCACAGATAGCTGGTTCTTTGGTTAAGGGAAAGAATGCACCAAGAATTCCCTACTCTCTCAGACCGCAAGCTCACGACATAATTAGGACATGGGCATTTTATACAATTGTCAGGAGCTGGCTTCATGAACAAAAAATTTCTTGGGAAAATATTATGGTTTCTGGCTTCGTTAAACTTGAGGGGGAGAAAATGTCAAAGTCTAAAGGGAATGTTATTGAGCCCAAAAAGATTCTTGATGAATACGGGGCTGATGCTTTAAGATATTGGGCAGCCAGTTCGAAACTTGGAGAGGACATAAATTATCAGGAACAAGAATTAGTTGCAGGGAAAAGGCTTATTACAAAACTGCTGAACGCCTCAAGATTTGTTTTTATGAATTTGAAAAACTACAAAACTAAAAATAAAAAAATAAATTTAATTGAAACAGACAGATTATTCTTATCTGGATTAAATAATTTAATTGAGTCCTGCACTGAAAATTTTGAAGGTTATGATTACAGCAAAGCTCGACTAGAGCTTGCTAATGTCTTTTGGAGCTCTTTTTGTGATAATTATCTTGAGTTAGTTAAAAATAGAGTCTATCAGGGGAATGAGCAAGAAAAAGAATCGGCGTTTTATACTCTTTATCAGTCATTATTAACAATTTTGAAATTGTTTGCTCCTATAATCACTTTTATTACAGAAGAGATTTATCAAGAATATTTCAAGAAGCATGAAAAAGTGAATAGCATACATTTAAGCGAGTGGCCAAAAAAGTTTAAAATAAAACAAAATGAAAATGACGGCAAAAAATTAGATATGCTGATTAAGTTTAACGGCGAGGTTTGGAAAAAGAAAAAGGAATCTGGAATTGCACTCAGAGATAAAATTAAAGGAATAAGCATTCCTAATGAGTTGAAGCCCTTTGAAAAAGATTTAAGAATGACTCACAATTTGGTTTAAAATGGAAAAAACAAAACAATGTAAATGTGGTGATGGAAAGTGTGATTCTGGCTGCGGACATGGAGGATGCTCCTGTCATGGTTGTGAGTGTGGGAATTATGAAAAAGAAACTGCAAAGAAAAGTAAGAAATCAATTAAAGTTAAGGAGATTTAAATGCTCATAAGCAAGGAAGAGTTAAAGGATCTTATTGAAGAATTGGCGCAACATAAAGGAAGGGCTACGGAACTTGTTACAGTTTATATTCCTGCTGGACAAAACATTCACACAGTAGCTGACCAGCTTGAGGCTGAAAAATCCACTGCTAAGAATATTAAATCTACGTCTACAAGAAAAAATGTTGGAAACGCCCTTGATAAAATAACAAGGGCGTTGAAAGATCACAAGAAAACTCCTGAAAATGGACTGGCTCTTTTTTCAGGCAATATTTCTAAAATTGAGGGGCAAGATGATTTGCGACTTTGGGAAATTGAAACTCCTATGCCTCTTAAAACAAGAATGTACCGATGCGATAAAGAATTTATTTTAGATCCTTTGAGGGAAATGACGGAAATCAAGGAAATCTTTGGTTTGTTGGTTATGGATAGAAAGGAAGCAACTATTGGAATGCTTGAGGGCAAGAGAGTTGAGGTTTTGCAGAAAATGACGTCGGGAATTCCTAGCAAGGTGCGGGCGGGGGGCCAAAGCAGTCAAAGGTTTCATCGTATTACAGAAGGGCTTACTAGAGACTTTTATAAGAGAATTGCTGAAGAAATGAAGAAGATTTTTTTTGAAAATAAAAAGCTTAAGGGAATTCTAGTTGGGGGACCTATGCCTACTAAAGACGAGTTTTTGGATGGAGATTATCTAACAAATCAATTGAAGGTGAAAGTTTTAGGGAGGATTGATTTAGGAGATACAAGTGAATCTGGACTTGGAGAACTAGTTGAAAGAGCAGAAGATATTTTGGCTGATCAAGAAATAATTCATGAGAAGAAAATTCTTGAGAGATTTTTTCAGAATCTTGGTGAGGGGGGTCATTTAGCAACCTTGAAAGAGAAAGACACAAGAAAAGCTCTTGAATATGGTGCTGTTGATACTTTGATTTTGTCTAGAGAACTTGACAAAGAACTTTCCCAAGAGCTGGTTGAATTGGCTGAAAATACTGGAGCTAAAGTGGAAATTATATCGATAGACACGGAGGAAGGCCAACAATTCAATAATCTTAGTGGGATAGGTTCTATTTTGAGATATGCGCTTTAAAAAATATCTATCATCCAATTCTTGATTTTATCGGAATCATTACAGTGATAAACTTTGTGAGTTATTTGATTAAGTTGAGTTTTTAACTTCATGTTATTGCTGCTTATTAATGCTTTATTATTGTCAGAAATTTTTAACTGGGGCGGTTTGAAAGCATTTGGCTCGAAACCAAAACATTCATAGAAAATTTTTATTCCCTCATCTAGATAAATTTGGTCTCTGTCTTTATTAAATTCCTCATATTGATGCGTAATTCCGTGTAATCCTAGAGTTTTATTTAAACTTAATATATAACTACACCAGCTATTGTTTTGAGATATTGGAGTTTCATTGAAATTAGGTATAACCCATAACACGTCTGATTTTTTGTATAGATCTTGTTCGCAAGGTATATTTGGAGTTACATCATCTAATTCCCGCGGGTTAGCAAACCTTAATAAAAAAAGCAAAGAAACTATAACCAAAATGATATAGAGTGATTTGTATAATTTATTTTTCAC
The DNA here is from genome assembly GCA_964357045.1 of Candidatus Woesearchaeota archaeon. Lineage (GTDB taxonomy): Archaea > Nanobdellota > Nanobdellia > Pacearchaeales > GW2011-AR1 > CAYHJV01. The sequence continues at coordinate 10,767 of CAYHJV010000013.1, forward strand.
TCTATTTTTTTCATAATATATCAAATGTAATATGTGTTAAATATATATTCATTTTTATATAAGATTTTTAAAGATAAGGGCTTTTAATTTTTAATGGATATAAACAGCAGAACTGCAGATGAAATTGATGAAGCGCAGTCTCGCGAAGATTTGAAAAAATTAGAGGCTGTACTTTTTGTTTCTGGAAGATTCCTTAGCATGCCGGATTTGATAAGCCTTAGTGACTTAAACCCTGTTATCTTAAATGATTTAATTGATAGGCTTAAGGAAAAATATGATAAGGACAATTCTGCGATGGAAATTGTTGAAAAAAACAATATGTGGAAGATGGATGTGAAGCCGGAATACAGCCATATAGTAAATAAACTTGCTACTGGGAGCGCTGAATTTTCAAAAGCTGAACAGGAAACTCTTGCTATTATTGCATATAAACAACCAATAAAACAATCTGTTATAATCAAAATTCGAGGAAATAAAGCTTATGATCACATAAAGAAGTTTGTCGATCTTGATTTGCTGAAAAAGAAAAGACAAGGACACACTTGGGAATTAAGCTTGAGCGAAGAATTCTACGATTATTTTAATTTGCAAGGTTCTGAAAGCTCAGATTCTCCGCCAAAAATCTTTATTAAAGCGGAGGAAGAATAATGGATTTTCTTACAATAATATATCTTACTTACTCATTCGTGTCCTTATATTTCTTATTTTTCTTTATGTTGATTTATTTTCCTAATAGGAATAAGATGTTAGTTGCTCCCAAGATTACAAAAAAATATTCTTTGACAATGGTAGTTAGCTGTTATAATGAAGAAGATAGCATAGGGGGAGTTATTGAATCTTTATTGAATTCTGATTACGATAATATAAAAAAAATTGTTGTGGTTGATGATTGTAGCAAGGATAGCTCGTGGGAAGTTATAAAGAAGTGTGCTAAAAAATATAAAAAAGTTATGGCCGTGCAGACTCCAAAAAATACGGGAAATGCGGCAGGAGCGAAGAATTTCGGAGCAAGTTTTGTTGATACTGAGTTAATAGGATTTACTGATGCTGATTCTTATCCAGATAGAGATTCAATTTCAAAAATGATAGGCCACTTTGATGATAAAAAAGTTGGAGCAGTGACTTCTATGGTTCTAGTAAAAAATAAGAATAAATTTATCGAGAAAGTTCAGGCAATAGAATATAAGCTTATTGCTTTTAACAGAAAACTTTTGGGTTTTGTTGAAGCCATTTATGTTACTCCTGGCCCTTTAGCTCTTTACAGAAAAAATGCTTATGATAAAGTAGGAGGATTTGATAATAAAAATCTTACAGAAGATATTGAAATAACCTGGCATTTAGTTTCTGCTGGATATATTGTCAAAATGAGCTCTCTTGCTAGGGTCTATACTATTGCCCCCAGCAAAATAAAAGTTTGGATTAGGCAAAGAATTAGATGGAATATAGGAGGTATGCAGACTATTTACAAATACAAGAAATATTTTGCAACTGGAAAAGCAGGAATGTTAGGTCAGTTTATTTTGCCGTTTTTTATATTCAATTGGGTTTTAGGGCTGGTGGGAATTGCTGTTTTAATCTACAGAATTTTAAGAACTATTTTTGTTCGATATTTGGCGACTACTTACTCTATTCAATCACAGGCAGCTATTTTGACTTTTAGCGATATTAATCTAACTCCAAGCATCCTTGTATTTTTTGGAATAACTACTATAATAATGAATTTCTTTTTGGTTGTTGTAGCATTAACTTATGCAAAAGAAAAAACTTTAGTTAAAGATAGATTTTTTAACATTCTATTCTTCATGTTTTTCTATTTGCTGGCTTACCCAATAATATTACTAACTTCTGTCTTTAGGTTTCTAACTGGAAAAAATTCGTGGATGACAAAGTAGTATAGAAAACAATATAAATGTCTTGAAAATTGTAAAATAATGGTTAAGTTTTTTGGAAATCCTAAAAATGTTTTTTGGGAAGCACTTTTGATTACTATTGTTGTTTTTGTATTTGGAGTTTTTTTGGGATATGCTCTAGAAAATTCAAGAATAGATAAAATTAATGAGTATTATGTAAATTCTGAGATTTCTCTTATAGACGCGTTGGCTCTCAATAATGTAATAGCCCTTGGAAATTCCAGCTGCAGCGAGCTTGTGATTGCTAATTTAAATTTTGCAGATAGAATTTATGAGGAATCAAAAGTTTTGAATAATTATGACGAAGCCAATAAACTTAGCGACAATATTAAATTGGTTCATAAACGATATGATCTTTTGAGGACTCTTCTCTGGGCAAGTGCATTGGAAACTCAAAGGCAATGTAAAGGAGATTTTTCTATAGTTGTTTATTTATATCAAAGAGAGACGGAAGATTTGGCCCAAAAAGCCACTCAAAATGTTTGGTCTAAGATTTTATCTGATCTTAAAGAAAATA
>CAYHJV010000014.1:0-13111 GCA_964357045.1 Candidatus Woesearchaeota archaeon
ATGCCCACGCCGGGATTCGAACCCGGGTTTAGGCCGCGAAAGGGCGGAGCCACATACCCTATTCCCTTCCCTTGAAGGGAACTTACCCATGTTTTCCCCGCCCTTGAAGGGAGGAGCACTTGGGCTATGTAATGGTCAATTCCGCATTCTTATTTTGTTAGTCTTTCCTCCGTTTTTAGGAGCATTATATGTTTGATCATTTGGTTCCCTTCCTCTTTTTTAACAAGTCTTCAATAACATCAGACATACTCGGGTAACCTTCATTTCCTTTAATATGATACAATTCTTTCCAAACACTTGGTTTTATAGTTACCGTCTTCATTTTTCCTTCTCTTTTACTGACCATTAACAATTTAATTGATCCTATTATTTAAAACTTTCGCATATTAATAGATATACAACTTAATAGAACTGGAGAATAGAAGTATTTAAATAGACTATCTATTGAACTACAAATATATTAAACTACTAAATTGTAGATTAATAAAACAAGGAAACACATGAAATCACCTGCCGTTACGAATGTTGAAAAAAACACCCAGCTTTGGCAACAAATGAACCCAAGAATATCTGAAGTTGAGAATACTAACACTCTAAAGGTTCATAGCTCGCTTATAGAAACTCCTCTAAACACGGGCATGATCTTTAAAAGCTTTAAAATGGAATCATCAGGTTCTAACAAAAACGAGGTGGTGGATCTTTCTAAGAAAATACAAGCTTGGACTAGCTGGAAAGAAAAGCATAAACATGGTATTGAAGGGATAAGCAAGATCAACTCAGACATTATCCTTAGCTATTTGAATGACATGGAAAAAGGGCTGAATACAGGTAAACGCTCAAAGAAAGGAAAAAGAAGTCCCAGAAGACTTGGAGGTTTGGCCTTTCACATGGTCAAGCTAGCCAAGTTCTTTGAGGGACGTTTTAACAAGAATCTAGTCCTGACTAAAGGTCGCGCAAAAAGCTGTCTGACTAGGGAAGAAGTTCATGAGTTCTTTGAAGAAATGAACAATGGCACTATTGCTAAAGAAAATGGCGAGGTTTACAAAAGCACTCCGGACTTTGTCAAAGATTTCATTTCTTTTTGGAACTGGTATATGAGGGTTATTGATGAAGAAAACGAACGGATTGATAGACAGAATGAAGATAGTAAAGAAAAGCAAGAAAAGACCTTTGTTCCGGATCTCGTAAAATATCTTTCTAGGGGCGATTTTATGGACACTAACAACTTTACCTATTTTACTTATGAAGATCTAAAAATGGTTATTCCTGAATTAGATGAGGGCGACCGAGCTCTTGCCCTATTTCTTTTTGACTCTATTGTCCGCAGTCCAAATGAAATCGCTAACATTTATGTCAATGATCTAACCTTCGAAAACGATGAGGTTTGGGTAAATGTTAGAAAAGAGATCTCTAAAACCTATGAAAGAAAGTTCAACTTAATTCTATGCGGAGATATTATCAAAGAACATATCCGAAAAAATAGACTTTATCCGGAAGATCGATTATTTCCCCACTATTTCCCAAAAACCTTCAATAAACATCTACAAAAAGCTTTCATAAAAGTATTTGGAAATAAGGTAACACAAGGAGGCAAGGCCTTTTCTGATATCACTGGCTATAGCTTCAGACACTCTGGTTGTTGTTATCTAAGAAGCAAGAGAATCAATTTAGACACTTTAAGGGTCAGAGGTGGCTGGAAGACCTTCAAACGAATTGACTATTATACTAAATTCCTTGGTCTTGATGGTAGAATCTCTAAAGATATGCTCAATGAGGAGCCTTCTGTTAATGAAAGCTTGATGAAACTCGTAGAAAGGCAGAATGAAGAATTGTCTAAAATGAGAGAAAGAATGGCTGCGCTTTTAGCTGAAAAAGCCGTTAATGGAATAGAGGTGCGTAATTATGCCTAAAGATACAAGAGTCTTCGCCATAGTTGCTAGCAATGAGTTTGAGCTCATCAAAAAGATGAATGAATGTGAGAAAGATTTCTTTGCTTCCCAACCAATACAAAAGAAAGACGGCACTTGGGTTTGCTTTATTTATTACAAATTAGAGAAGGGAGGTTATAACCATGAAAAAAGGACATATTGAAGCGGCTTTTACTAATATCAAATATCAGCTTGTTTCATCAGATCTTCAGGGCGTTGTTGATTCCCTAAAAAGTAATACCAGAAGCTCTCGTGATTTCATAGAAGTCAAAACACTCATAAGCATATTTGAAAAGATGGCCAAGGAGCGAGCAGACAAATAAGGTAAAATAGGAGCTATGGTTAATAGGAACAAAGATGAACAAGGAAATGATAAAGTTAAAAAGGTATCTGGAAGAGTGCCACAAGGATTGCATAAAGCTAAAAAAGCATGGATATTTAACCCAAGAAGGCGAAGGCCAGTTAGCTATAATAGAGGCCATTTATGAGCATATGGGCTGGATTAGAAATTTACGCAAACGATCTAGAAAAGGTATTTATAAGCATAAAAGCTCAAATAAGCAAGAGGAGATAAATGGCAAATAAAGATTATTCTAACTGGTCAAAAGAAGAGTTAATAAAAGAATTAAAAAAAATAGGAAAAATAAAAAAGTATGGACTTGTGTGGGAGGAAAAATCAGAGCAAGTTGCACTGCTATGTAAAGAAAAACTACCTGTTCTTACAGAAGATAAATCAAAAGAAATAAACGGCAAAGTTGCGCCCACAAATGCATTTATAGAAGGAGACAATTATCATGCTTTATCTGTATTGAATTACACTCACAAAGGAAAAATAGATGTTATCTATATTGATCCGCCATATAATACTGGAAATGAAGGTTTTGTGTACAATGATAAATTAGTTGACATTAATGATTCTTACAGACATAGCAAGTGGTTATCTTTTATGGAAAAGAGATTGAAACTTGCTAAAAATTTATTAAAAAATACAGGATCAATATTTATTTCTATAGATGATAATGAAATTGGACAACTAAAATTACTCTGTGATGAAATATTTGGAGAGGATAATTTTATTTCATTGGTCATTGTACAAACCAACAAGGGCGGAAGGGATTATTTACAAATTGCAACTACTCACGAATATCTTCTTTGCTACGGAAGATCCGACAATACTCAATTAAATGAACTGCCAAAAGATCTAACTGTCTTTGAATTAAAAGATAAGACGAGTTTATATGAATTAAGAGAGTTGAGAAATAGAAATCCAAAGTTTACAAGAGAAAACAGACCTAATTTGTATTATCCAATCTATGTTAATGATAAGATTAAAGATAAATATGAGTATTCCTCGGTTTCTTTAACTAAATCAAGAGAATATCCTATAGAAGTCTTTCCTAAAAATAGCCAATCCAAAGATAGTTGTTGGAGATGGGGGAAAATTTTACTTTCTAAAAATATCGTGGAAGATAATCCTTCCGATAGTCAGGTAGTTGCAAAACAGAAAAAAGACGGGGGATGGAATATTTATGAAAAGAGTCGTAAGTTCACAACCAAAGCAAAATCCCTTTGGGATGAAACCGAAATGCGAACAGAGTTGGGAACTATCACTATAAGAAATATTTTTGGAAAAACTGTTTTTGATCATCCAAAGCCGGTGCCATTAGTAAAGAAGGTAATTAGTCTAGCTTCAGATAAGAATGCTCTTGTTTTAGACTTTTTTGCAGGTTCTGGAACAACTGGTCAAGCAGTTTTAGAATTAAACAAAGACGATAATGGCAAACGTAAATTTATTTTGTGTACAGATAATCAAGATAATAATGGAAGTGGACTTAAAATTGCGACAGACATTTGCTATCCGAGAATTCAGAAGATCATAAAAGGATACAAAAACCTAAAGAATGAACGTGTTGATGGTTTATCTGCTAATCTTAAATATTTTAAAACCGATTTTGTAGATGCCGAACCTACAGATAGAAATAAGAAAAAACTTGTTGACAAATCCACTGAAATGATTTGTTTGAAAGAAGACTGCTTTCATGAAGTGAGCTCGGGAAATGAATTTAAAATATTTAAGAACGACCAAGACAAATACTTGGGTATAATTTATGATGATGAAGGTATTGAGCCTTTAAAGAAGGAAGCGAAAAAACTAAGAAAAAAATTAATCATATATGTTTTCTCTCTTGATGAAAGTGCGAGAGAAGACGAATTTACGGACATCTCTGATCTTGTTGACTTGAAACCTATCCCTGAAGTTATACTTAACGTTTATAGGAGAATTTTTAAATAATAAAGCCCGACTCTTTGGGTAATGGAATTAAGAAATTATCAACGTGATGCTGTAGATAGTCTTAAGGTAAAAGTTGAAAATGTTTTAGATAGTCCAGAAAGTGGAGTTGTAATTTTTCAAGCCCCGACCGGAAGCGGTAAAACCGTTATGGTTTCTGAATTATTGAAGGAACTGGTCAAAAATAAAAAAGGTAAAAAATTCTCAGTTGTGTGGGTTTCTGTTAGAATGTTGCATGAACAAAGTAAAGAAAAGCTGGAGAAGTTTTATGAAAAAGACCGATTGTTACAGTGTATGTATTTTGAGGATTTGGAAGATAGAAAAATTGGAGAAAATGAAGTTCTTTTTATTAATTGGCACAGTATAAATAAAAAAGATATTAATCTTTATGTAAGAGAAAACGAGCAGGATAATAATCTTAATACTATAATTCAAAATACGAAAGAAGAAGGAAGAGAAATAATTTTAGTTATTGATGAAAGCCACCATACAGCTAGTTCAGAAAAATCTAGAGAATTGATAGAGACTATTTCTCCCAAGGTAACGATTGAAGTTTCTGCTACACCTCATTTAAAGGAAAATGTTTCCGAAATAGAAAAGGTATACTTAGCAGATGTTAAGGCTGAAGAAATGATCAAATCTGAAATTGCAGTTAATCCAGAGTTCTTAAACTTAAAAGTTGATGCAAAAAGCTCAGATGAACTTGTGATTGAACAAGCATTAAAAAAAAGAAAAGAGTTAGTCAAACTTTATGAAAAAGAAGGTTCTAATATAAATCCGTTAGTTCTTATTCAGTTACCTGATCAAAAAGGCAATCTTCTAAATAAAAAAGACGAAGTTTTAGCAATTCTAAAAAGTAAAGGAATTACAGAGTCAAATGGAAAGCTTGCGGTATGGCTCTCTGAAGAAAAAACAGACACTCTACCAAATATTGAAAAGAATGATAATGAGGTTGAAGTTTTGGTTTTTAAGCAAGCCATAGCACTGGGATGGGATTGTCCAAGAGCATCTATATTAGTTATCTTCAGAGAATCAAAAAGTTTTAATTTCACAATCCAAACTATTGGTAGAATTATGAGAATGCCCGAGCTCAAATACTATGAAGAACCCGAATTGAATAAAGGGTTTGTTTTTACCAATTTACCTAATATAGAAATCACCGAAGATTATGCAGAGGATTACATTACCATCTATGAATCTAAAAGAGATGAAAAGCTCTACAAGAAACTTGGCATTCCTTCTATTCACTTGAAAAGACAAAGGGAAAAAACACGCTTATCTGGAGAATTTGGAAAAATATTCTTAGACGTTGCTGAAGAGATGAAATTACAGAAAAGAATTGTCCCAGTTCCTTCTAAAATAGTTAGCCCAATTATTGCCGATGGACGCATTGTTAATATTGATCAATCAGGTTCTATAGAACGTAAAGGTACGATAGATGTTCAGCTGAATGAAGCTGAATTGCAACAAAGATTTGATAAATTTATTATTGACAACTGTTCCCCATACGCTCCAGGAGATTCAAGCGATAGAATGAAGACAGCCATCTATAACTTTTTTGCGCAGAAATTAAAAATAAAGAAGTTTGATCCTCAAGCACAAAGAATCGTTCTAGGAAAAGAAAACGTTCAAGCTTTCGTAGACGCCATTAACTTGGCTAAGGATAACTATAAGCTTAATATCGTTGAGCAACTTAGCGAGAGTAGGGAAAAGAAAGAAATTCCCGAATTGGAGATTCCAGTAATAATCAGTTATAATAGCAAATACAAAAAAGAAGAAAAGCCTAAATCGATCATAAAACCATTCTATACAAAGAAGCCTAGTGAGCCTGAGAGAATGTTTATAGATCTATTAGAAAACTCAAAGAAGGTCAAATGGTGGTTTAAAAATGGAGAAACAGAAATCAAGTATTTTGCAGTTTACTATAAAGACGAAAGTGGTTTTGAAAGGGCGTTTTATGTGGACTTTATTGTACAGTTTGAAGATGGGACTATTGGTCTGTTTGACACAAAAAGTGGAATGACTGCTAAAGATGCAGGAACAAGAGCGTCAGGATTACATAAATATATCAAAGAACAAAAGAAAAAAGGTAAGAAGCTCTGGGGAGGAATTGCAGTTTATGTAAACGGCAGTTGGAGATATAACGATAATGAGGATTATGTTTATGATGAAAATAATTTTAGCTCTTGGAAATTACTCCAGCTTTAAGGAGATTAAATGAATAAAGAAGAGATATCTAACAATAGTGCTTTAGTCTACTACATCTCTAATAATTCTAAAACATGGACGTTACAAAATCCTTATTTTATAGCTTTACGGAGTCTTTTAACTGGTAAGATAGAAGATCAAAGAAACCTACGTATTCAACAAGAATTCCATTTTATTGCCAAGGTGATATATGACGAATTAAGAAATGATGGGAGGCAGGTGATGATTAATACTCGAAAAATTTCAGATATCATTAAGAGTTATCTTTCAGACAGAAATCAAAAACATGGTGATGAAGTTTTGAGGCTTATTTTTTATGTATTAGTGATGAAGTTTTTAGATAAGGGTAGACATTATCGTTCACTAGACCAGACTGGAATAAAAAAGTTCTTGAGCTCATACAAAACAGATGATGATGTTCTTAAAAGTTTTCAAAGGATATCTTCTTTAGTATACTCAGTCACTCAACAAGAAGCGGATGACGAGTCCAATAGCAATTTATCTCTTGCTTTAGATTTGCTATATAATCGTCTTTTGTTTAACGATGGATCAAAAAGGGAGAAGGCTAGACTTGTTGATTACTATGTTAAACAAACAACTTTAGAAAAGATTGATTTAACCCAATTATCTTCAGAAAGAACAAAGGGTGAGCTTTTAGAAATAGCAGTTATTCTCAAGGTGGCTAGTGGCAAGGGACTATATTTGCCGGAAATAGAAAAAGAGCAGTACCTCTCCAATTTTACTAGGACATTATTCAGGGAAAAATATCTGGATATCTTAAAAGAATCAAACTCTATAAGATTACTAGGCCTAAAACTAAATAATGCACTTGTAGTCCTATTATTCTTAATAATCGAAGCCCTTATTTTTGCTCTCCCTAATTTTGTAGACTCCATTTCGCTTGGCACCATTAGTATAAGTACAGAAGCTTTAATACAGCTTCCTGTCTGGATAATAATCGGGGCAAACGGAATAGTAATATCTTTATACCTCTTCCTATTGCAGAGAAAGACTAAAAAAGCAATTAGCGAAGAAAAATGGAAATAGCAACCTTGTTTGAATCAGAAAATTTTGAAGGAGAAGAAGTAGTCATTCCATTCAAAGAGATATATCCTCTTATTAAAAACTACCTTAAAGAATTTTGTAAAAATAACGGAATAACTTATGATGGAGAAAGAGAGATAACCTTTAACAGCACTAAAATAACGTTTTATTTAAATTACTCTCCTAAAGTAAGAAGGTACTTCTTTTGTATAATCCCTAAAAATATCTGGGACTACTCATATAAAAGCGTTCTTTTGCCTGCTTTTAATGAAACTATAGAATTCTTTAAGAAATTGCCAGCTTCCATAAAGCTTGGAGATGTGGATTTTAAAAAGTCCTCAATTACAGGAAATGTGGACATCAACAGCTGGTCCTTTTCAACAAAACCAGATATTGGTAAAAGTAGCATAATTGAAATGGCTTCATTTCCAAAAATAAAGAATATCGGCTCTTCTATTTACAGTAAAAAACAAGGCACCCTCAAACAAAAGCTACTAGTAATAAATAGTGCCGGAATTGTGAATATTCCGAAACTAAATAAAATTAAAGAAAAGATCGCTCCTTTGTTTTCTGAAGAACCGCAAATAATAACAAATAACGATACGATCTTAGAAACAATTGAAAGTAGATCTGATAAAGATAATTTGTTTATTCTTTTTTTTGGCACATTGAAAACTATTGATGATTGTTATAGTCGTTATAAGCAATACTTCATCTCTAAAGGCATACCATCTCAATTCATTGGATCCGAGAATGTTGATAAAATCCTAAGCTGGGGATTTGAGAATCTAATGTTTGAAATATTAAAAAAGACACAAGAAGAAGACTCCATATCATTAGATGTACTTCCTTCTTCCAACGTAGATGGTTTTCTTTGCCTTTCAGATATAGGAATATATCAAAATAATAAGTTTTTTGGCATAAGCATTTCTTTTAACGGATCTGGAGTAACTGATGATTGGTTAGAGGTTTACAATGATGTAGATTACGCAACTAAGTTTGAAGATATCAACTTCCAAGAGGGTGAGCTAACTAAACTAGGTAATAAAATAAAGACCCTGTCAAATTTGGAGGGCAAAACGATAGATGTCTTTGTTACAAAAAGGTGGCGTACAAGCGATGTTGGATATCTATCAAGAATACTTGAAAAGAACAATATCAAAGTAAGAAAATTTCTCTATATCGGATCTAAAGCCAATCGATTTTTATTTTACTCTTTAGCTCGGGAAGGAGAGATGTTGTACAACCACCCTTATATCATATGGAATGATCGGGTCGCCTCTCTTCAAACTAATTCAAGAATACAACTATATGGTACAATGTTCCCAATTTACATTGAACTTCTAAACCCGTGGACAGACGAAAAACTTACAGAAGAAGATTTAAAGATGATATTATGGCTTGTTAAGAAAAGAATCTATAGAATCGCAAACTTTTACAGTCTAAAAATGCCGGAGTTGTTAACTCTTTTTGATCAAGTTAGAGGACTTAATATTCAAGATATACCTGGAAAACTTAAGATAAGCCTGCATACCCTAATTTAGTTAAGAATTAATTCTTATTTTTATAAGACATGACAGCTCACCTTTGAAAGTAAGCTGTCATGTGCCCTAGCTAGGCTACCCGAACATGATTAAACATGTACATAATACACATATCTTTATATTATATATATTTTTATGATTCTTCACGAGCCCTCATTTCTTCGAACAATTTTTCCCCTTTTTTGCTTCTAGCATATAGTCTATGTCTTTTCTCCTTAGGGTTAAGACATTCTATAAGTTCCCTCTCTACTAAAGAAATTATTATATTGCTAACAAATCCAAGATCTATGTCTAGCTCTTTAGATAGCTGAGTCGGAGTTTTTGGCTCATTCATTGCCTCAAATATCCTCTTTCTATGTGCTGATCTAACGATAAAGCTATAATCTGCCCAACTTTTCATGATGAGAAGTGCTTATATATTCTTTAATACTTACACGAGTAATACACGAGTTATTTTAATTCAAGAGCGCGTATTAAAAAAACAACAGAAATACAAAAATACTTAAAAAATGGTAAATGCGGCAATATTTGCAATGAATGATAAAAACCAACCCATTAAGATATATGGGGTAATCTCTATAGAAAGACAAAACGATAGCTTAATTGGCAGTTTTCTTACATCTGAATATTTTAATAAAAATAGGATAATTAGTTTATTTTTAGAAGACCTTTCTGATAAAGAGTTCAATAATTTAATTATTGGGGATAAATTTGTTGAATTAAGGATAAAAAATAAGACTTTAAGCGGTAAAATCATAGGTGGCAGTGACCTCACGCGCATACTAAGAAGCCAAGGAAAAAAGATCAGGCCCCAACAGCAGATTAGTATTTTGTTAGATGAAAAACTAGATGAAATAACAACCGATGAGATTGAAGGAAAAAGGGCTGAGATCATGGTGGATAATACATAGGGATAAAACTAAGCGTTCTCTTGAATTTGTAATATGTTTAGAAAGGGGAACAGGGTGAATCCAAACTACCTGACAGTTAGAGAAAGGATTGCTCTAAAGCATCTTATCAAAAATAGTCGAACTTCCAATACAGAATTAAGCAATATTTTAAAGATCACTCCTCAAGTTGCTGGGAGGATTAGAAGGAAATTAAAGAAAGAAGGGTTCATTAAAAATTATAGTTTAGATTTAGATTATCAATCTATGGGTATTCGCTCTTTCTCTCTCGTACTTTTTGAAATGGAAAGCTCTTATGAACAAAAAATAATGTCAGATCATCTAATAAGTTTTTATAAAATTCTTACTAATTCTGCAACACATATCGCACTATATGCTTTCAAAACTCCAGAAGAAACTAATGATTACTTTCAATCTTTACATAACAAATATGCAGATCACATTAAAATTAGAGAAATACATACCTTTCCACTTAAAGGATTGATCAAACATTCTAGCAAAGATCTTTTTAATAGCATAATAAAAGAATTCAATAACACTCGCTATAATCCGGCAAAGAGTAATTTTCCTAAACCTATAATAAGGAAGGAGAAAGAAGCCTTGAAGAATTTGACTTCAAATGAAAAGACTGTTTTAAAGCATTTCATAAAAGACCCACGCATACCTTGCGGTAGAATCTCACAGGAACTAAACAATAGCGAAATAACACGTAGTGGAGTTAATAGAATAAAACAAAGACTAGAGCACAGGCAAATAATAAATGGTTATGATTTAAAATTAAATTATGAAAAGTTTGGAGTTAATATCTTATCTTTTGTTTTCGTTTCAAAAAGACCAGGTTATTGGAAGTTGATAAAACAAGTAGAAAATTGCGTTAAGGTTCACCCAAATATAATCGGATGCTATAGGTTGAACGAAGATGGCATGGACGCTTTTTTCTGTGGATTCAGGAACATAAAAGAATTAGAAATGTTATGCAATTTTGTTCAGACTCAAACCCCAAACTTATTAAAGGTGAAACACATCTATGTGATGTCGCCTAGCGGAGAGTTAAAGGATTCATCTGCTGATTTATTTCTTAGTTTGCTTTAATTAGAGCTATAAAATTATTCCCATGATAGACAAGGCACAATTTAATTTTCCTTTAGCTTTATCCTTCCACTTCAAATTCAAACATCATTCCATCACTTAAATGCTCTGCTATATGGCAATGAGTCATCCATTTACCTGGATTTGTCATGTCTACTAAAATATCTACGGATTTGCCTGTTGGAACTAAAACTGTATCCTTCCAAACAAGATTATCGTTTGGCACCCCATCAGTTGCTAATACTAGAAATCTCTGCCCATGCAAATGAATTGGATGTTGCATAGGGTGAGCAGAATCTTCATCATTTATTATTCTAATTTTGATTTTATCACCTACTTTCCAATTATACATTATATCCATATTAGATTTTCCTGTTTTTGCGTCTGTAATTAGCCAGTGCACCGTATTATTGGAGCTAGCAAGATTCGTATTATGCATGATACCATCTTCCCATTCTAATCCTGTCTCGTCTGCATGATTCATTTTTATATTTTGCCCTAGGGCATTCATTCCAGGAAAATCAATATCTAATTTTAAAGAAACATTTGGCTCTTGATTAATAAAGTCTCTATATTCTCCAAGATCGTTCCCTATAAGATTATTCTCTCTTAATTTTGAAAATGTATTAGAAAGGTCTTCTGAAGTTTTCTGATTTAAAACTGTGATATAACCAAGAACATAAGTACTAACTGGGTTTGCGTGTAATATCTTATAAATTCCAGGTTTATCAAAAAGAGCTTCAATAGTTGCTCTTTCAGAGGGTGCTATAATTAGTGAATCGCTATAAAATTCTCTTTCATAAATACCGCCATCGCTTCCAACTAACTTTAATTTTGTTGATTCTATAGAAAAATTAAATAATCTAGTATTTGCAACGTTTGTTAAATAAAATCTTACCATGTCTCCTTTATTAATAGTAATATTATAGCTTTCTCTTCCATTAACAAGCATCACATTTCCAAATCTTCCCATAAGAACCTGGCTAATTTTGTTTTCATAGGTTGGAGTTACATCGCCTTCAGTTATCTGAATGTCGTCTAAAAACAAAAACTCCTCACGGTTCACTTTGTTATAATAACTTTCATTGCTCGGCTCAACTAAAATATTTCCATATAATCCTAATTCTTGTTGATAATCTTCTCTCTCGTGAGGATGATACCAATAAATTCCTGCGTCTGGAAAGGTTAATTCATAAATAAAAGATTTACTTGGTTGTATCGGGTCTTGTGTTGTGTGAGGTATACCATCAAATTCATTCTTTAACCTGATACCATGCCAGTGAACTGTTGTATCTTGCTCTAAATTATTAGTAACATTTACAAAAATTACATCTCCCTGCTTAACTTTTAGCAAAGTTCCAGGAATTTGACCATTATATCCATATGTTCTAATCTCTTTTCCTTGTATATTCGTCTTTACTGGATCTATTGATAACTGAATAAGCTGATTAGCTCCTACACTATAAACAGATGGCTCTTGCGATAATTCTAGATTTTCTACATTTCTTGAAAATAATTTTCCAGTCTCTTTATATTTACCTACATATTTTTCACAACCGTCTGCTCCTGGAAGCATATTGCAATGTTCTATTAATAACCGAGAATTTCCCAAATTCATTTTATAAAAAGCAAAAGTAACAATCAAAGTCAGAATTATAATTAAGACAATAAAATGTATCTTTAGATTATTATTTTCTTTCATTTACCTATTCAACAATAATTGTGCCGTAGCCCATACCCATACTACAAGCAAACCTAAATGTCCCCTTCTTTGTGGGTACAAAGTCTATAGTTTCTTGAGGACTTTTTGTATATTTAGAAACTCCCAAATCCTTTATCGTAAATGATCTTAGACAACCAGTAACGCTTGAATCAAGGGATATGCTAACTGGTTGATTCGCCTTGACTCTAATTTCATTCGGATAATAATTTAAGTTCTTCTCGCTGATAACTATTTTTTGCGCTTCTTCATTAACGACGTTCCCATTCACGGAAGAGTTGCCAGATCTAAGGAAGAGAAACCCTGCTACGACTATAACTAATGCAATTATTAAAACCAAAAATAGGCGTATCTTTACTTGTGCATTTACCAGAACCATA
>CAYHJV010000015.1:0-12055 GCA_964357045.1 Candidatus Woesearchaeota archaeon
TGTTTCACATATATCTCCAGTATCACAATCCTGTGTCCCACCATTTGTGCAAGGGCAAGTTTCATCAACATCATTTATACAATTATTATCTATGTTATCTCCACATATGTCCTCTGATGCGGGATTTTCAAGGCCGAAATTAGAGCAAGTTTCTAAAACCCCTGTTCGTAAACAAACAATTATTCTTTCTACACAAGACCCATCGGCAGAATTGCTAGGCGCTTGACATTCTGTCACACCTGTTATTCCTTCGTTATTTTCTCCATTACAATTATTATCCACTCCATCGCAGATTTCTGGTTTTCCGGGTTTTATTTCTGCACCACCTAAAGAAAGATTGTCGTTACAATCTCCTCCTGCTATACAGGTTTGACCGTTACAATTATTTCCACATAGACTAGGATTAGCTTCTGTAGCGTATCTGTCGCCGTCAGCGTCTGTGCAAGGTATGGCCGGACAAGTTGCATCACTTCCAGAACAATCTTCATCAATTCCGTTTCCACAGATTTCTGGTTTTCCAGGGTTTATGTTAAAACCATCTAAGAGATTATCATTGCAATCAGTTTGAGGGCCACTTAAGCAAGTAGGCGATCCAGGATTACCATACCCATCTCCATCACTATCTGTACAGGTTCCAGTAACTGGCTTACATCCTGATACTCCATTACACGTGTAACCTAGTTGGCATATATTACTTCCATCATCAACAGTTCCGTCACAATCATTATCTTTTCCGTCACAGATTTCTGAGGTTGGTTGATTATTTGCAACACAAGTTCCATAATTTCCATTCGTGCATGTCATTTTTCCGAATTTACATTCTCCTACTCCTGCGTCGCAAGTTACTATGCTTCCTTCAGGCTGGCATCCACACTGTCCCCCCCCTATACACTCTAATCCATAGGAAGCTACACAATCTTTAGACGTTTTTGGAGGAGGTGTTTCAACCGCAGCACCTGTAATTTTATCATTGAATAAGGGAAAAGTGAGTGCAGCTCCTGCTACATCGCCGCCGGCAGGTACACCTTCACAATAATAATCATAAGCTGTATTTCCACTACAAAAGTCATAATATATTACGTCATCTTTGGTTACGTATCCGCTTTTAAGGAAATTATTTGCACCATCAGAATCTGTACAAACTCCATCTCCAACCACCTGCCCTGTTCCAGAAAATCCTGGGAAGAGGCTTTTAAACAAATCTCCTAAAAAACCAGCAGAGATGAATGATATCGAAAGAATCAATATAAAAGACAAAGCTAAAACTTTTGCAGTCTTTACTTCCCCTCTTTTCATCCTTTTATTAGAAAAATATATTATTTAAATATTGCTGTTGTGATTTGGAAGTTTTTGTAAGGATAAATGACTCGCTAGCACTCGTGATTGATAGAAGAATTTTAATGCCATTCACTAGTTTTTTAATTATCTCTAACTTTTTTATTATTAACCTTTAAAAATATCAGGCGAATGGAATGAGCGAGGCAATTTTTCTCTTTTTATATAGGCATTATAAAAATTCAAGAAGTTCTTCAAGTTTTATTCCTACTTGTCTCATTATACTCTTAAGAGTACCTTTTGCTAATTCTTTGTGAAGAGGGACAGGCACCGTTATTTTTCCTTTTTCTTTATCAAACTTATTAAGGATAGCATGACTTCCAGATGTTCTTATATGCTGAAATCCAATTTTGAAAAGTACTTTAATCATATCTTTGCCAGAAATAACAGGGAGTTTAGGCATTTTTTATTTGCTTTTTTATTCCTAAAAAAGAAAAGAATGGGGGATTTTTTGCAATTCTTAATTCATTGTACGATTCTGGTTGTTCTTCTAAGTAAAGTTCAATTGCTTCTTTAATATTTTTGACTGCTTCTTCTGTAGTGTCCCCTTGGCTCGCTATTCCTAAATTTGTACAGTTGGCCACAAAGATTTCATTTCCGTTGCTCAGTTCTTCTTTGTTAATTATTATATCTGCAAAATAATCTTTTTCCATGTTTAGCGAATGTAATTTCTATATTTAAATATTGCTGTTGTGATTTGTAGGTTTTTTAGTTAACTATTTAAATTAGTTATAGCTCAATATATAATGGATTTACAGTTTGATAAAATTTTGGAAAAAATAAAGAAAGATAAAGAAGTTATAGCAGCCGCTCTTTTTGGTTCTTCTTTAAAAGGTAAAGGCAGAGATATAGATTTATGTATTTTTCTTGGAAAAAAGATAAATAATAAAGAAGCAACAAAAAAAAGGATTGCGCTCTCGGGGCAATTTGGCGATAAATTTGACATAAACATTTTCCAGCAGCTGCCTATTTATGTTAGAATTAGAATTATCAAAGAGGGGAAAATAATTTTTTGCAGGGATGAAGATAGGCTGTATGAAATTGCCTTTGATACTGTAAAAGAATTTGACTCTTACAAGAATCTTTATGAGATGTACTTAAGTGAGGTAAAAAATGGACCAAGAAAGAATTCTCTCAAAATTTGATCAGTTGGAAAATTATTTAGAAGAATTAGATTCAATAAAACCATCTGTAGGCATAAGACTATAAAACCGATAACTTTAAATATCAATTGATATCTTATATTATCAAATGAAAAAGAAAGATATCAAACAAACAATCAGGGAATTTTTCTTTATTAATCCCAATGCTAAACTCAGGGTAAGAGAGATAGAAAGAATTCTTAAACTCCCTCTCCCTTCTGTCATAAGATATTGCAAAGAATTGGAAAAAGAAAACATCCTAGCAGCAATTAAAACAGGCAGTGTTAATTTTTATACAGCAGATAGAGGCAGTGAGAAATACCTTTTAGAAAAAAAGCTCTACAATATAAAAATAATATATGGGTCAGGACTTATTGATTACATAAAATTTGAATTAAGCAATCCTTCAGTTGTTCTTTTTGGTTCTTTCGCAAAAGGAGAAGACACAGAAGAGAGTGATATTGACTTATATATAGAAACTCCCTCAAAGAAAAAAGTAAACTTTGAAAAATTTGAAAAATTGTTTAAAAGAAGAATACAGGTATTTCAACATAAGAGCCTTAATGAATTATCAAATTCTTATTTAGCAAATAATATTATAAACGGTTTTTTACTAAATGGATTTGTTGAGGTTTTCAAATGAAATGCTCATCATATTCAGCATAATCCATTTTCAAACATGCAGGTGAAAATAAATGAAAGAAACAAGCTGGGATGACTGTTTAGCCAATAATTTATCTAAAATTGTTACTCCAGACATAAAAAGAGCAGAATCTTTAAAAGAGACTGCAAACGAAAGAATAAACTTAATTAAAGAAGTAAATGAAAAAAACTGTAATTTTATATTTGAAGATTACTATACGTCATTACTTGAATTATTACAGGCAATGACTTTCAAAAAAGGATTCAACATATTGAATCATATTTGCTTAGGTTATTATTTAAGAGATGTTTTAAAAAAGGAAAATTTGTATGTATTATTTGATGATGTAAGGTATAAAAGAAATTCCCTTATTTATTATGGAAATAGAATGGATTATGAAACTGCAAAACAAGCAATAGATAAATGCAAAAGAATTATTAGGGAATTGAAAAGATAAGATAAAAGCTCAATAATTAGGACAGGCTCGCTGACGCTTATTGTATTGATAGAAGAATTTTAATGTCAATTCGCTAGTTTTTAATTAACTCTAACTTTCTTTGCTATTAATTTCTAAGCATTTCTATCTCTTTTTTCATGATTAAAGATCCAAACTAGCTTTAATTGCTAAATCGATTTTATTCATTGTGAAATTATCTAAAAAACTTAATTTTTTTATGATTCTTTTTTTATCAATTGTTTTTATCTGGTTTAGCAAGATAGTTGAGTCCATGTTTAATTTAGAAGAATCTTTTTTTATAAAAACATTAGTTGGATATTCTTTTTTGAAATGTTTCGAAGTTATTGGAGCAACAATTGTTGTTGGAGAATATTTGTTAAAAATGTCATTTTGTATAATTAATGAAGGTCGAATTCCTCCTTGCTCGCTCCCCTTAACTGGTTCGAAGTTCACAAGAATAATATCTCCTCTTTTTATTTCCATCTTAATTATCTTTCCATTCCCAATCAAAATCCTCTTCAATTGCTTCAAATTCTTTAGTAATTTTCAAACTTTCTTTAGCGGTTTCTTTTGCACCCTCAATCATTAATTCAACATGTTTTCTTTTTTGTTCTTCAACAGTTTTCATTAAAGATAGTATAACGTCTTCATAAGTTTCTTTCCCAGTTTTCATTCTATCTAAGGCCTTTTTTACATTTTCATTGAGTTGAATTGATGTTACCATAAGGCTATAGAATGACTATAGTTTATAAATATTGATGTTTTTTGTGAGAATAATAGACTCGCTGGCGCTCGTCATTGGTAGAAAATTTTAATGTAATAATCAAATTTTTGTAGATATTGTTTTTATAAATATTTCACGAGTTTACGAGTGAGCAATTAACCTAATTTTTCCACTTCAATAATTTCATCAAATCCTTTATTAAAATTTTTCTCCCACTCACCGTCTAAATCTTTTTTTCCTGTGATTCTTATATTCATCATTTTATCTCCAATTTTTTTATACATCAACAATCCTGTGGGAATTATTTTTATATTTTTAAAATCAATCTCTAATTTTGATGCATGAATTTCTCCTAATATTGCGAAGGTTTTTTTGTTGTTAATTATTTTTAGAATGTTTTTAGACAGGATATTTTCCATATCTTCTTGGTTTTTTATTGTTGAAGGAGCTACAAAAAAGACTTTAACATTTTTTGGCATGCTCTTTATTAATTCAATGTAGTTTTTACTAATTAAACCACTTGAGCCAATTTTTTTTGCTAAAGAAAGAATTTTATATAATTCCACATTTTGAAATTCTTCGGGAATTTCTAGGCATAAATTAAAATCCTCCTTTTTAGCTGTTTCAGAAAAAAACTTGGATAATAGTTCTGGAGTTCCTTTTGTTCCATGAGTTTCTCCGAACAAGATTAACTTTTTGTTCTTTATTTTTTCTTTTAAATTATTGAACACTATTATCTAAAAGTTCTATTTCTTTTTTTTGTGAATTGATTCTTGCTTTAATTCCAATAGGTAAGGTTATAATAGGATTAGTATGCCCAAAATCAACATCTGCGACAACAGGTATTTTATACTTGTTGCCAAATTCCTTTAATATATCATAAAGTGTTCTCTCTTCCGAATCTGTTGTAAAGTTAAATGGTCTCCCAAATAAAATGCCTTTGATCTTTTGAATAATTCCAAGTTGTTCCAAATAAAATAAGCTTCTTTCAATAGAGGAAGTACTCTCTCCCTCTTCTTCTATAAATAATATTCCTCCTTCAAAATCTGGCATATATTCTGTTCCTCCGAGGATACAAAGAGTATTTAAGTTCCCTCCAATTAATCTTCCTTCACAAACGCCTTCTGTTAAAAATACAGGAGGAGAAGATTTCTTAATTTTTCTTTTCCGGATGTCTTCTTTTTCCCACCATAAAATTTCTTCCGTATACTCTTTCGGATAATCCAACTTTCCAATTATAGAATTTTGAAATAAGACTTTTTTAATCCATTTAACAGAATAATCAAATGGTCCTCCAAATTCTCCAAATGTCGGTAAAACTGTTGGTCCATTAAAAGTAACTAATCCTGTTTTCTTGTATATAGCCAAATTGACAGCAGTTATATCGCTGAATCCGCAAAATATTTTTGGGTTCTTTTTAATAGTTTCATAGTCCAACAAAGGCAAAATCGCATTTGAGTTCAATCCACCAGTAGAGCATACAATTGCTTTTATTTCTTTATCCCTAAAAAAATTATTTATTTCTTCCGCCCTTTCTTCGGGAGTTCCAGCATTATGCCCTTGTGAATTTTTAGCGTTCTTTCCCAACACCACTTTCAATCCTAAAGATTCCAAAGCTTTAATTCCTCTCTTAAGTCTTCTTGGAAAATTTTTAATCGTAGAAGAAGGGCTAGCTATTCCAATTTTATCTCCTTCTTTTAAATGCACTGGTTTTATAATCCCTTTCATTTTTCTTTTGTTAAAAATAACTCCATTTCATCCTTAATATTTCTCTTTTGGTATAAAAGAATAGAGAATCCCGCATATTTAAGATTTTCATTAAATAATCTCATAAATCCGCTATATTTTTCTTTTGTTTTCTTTTTCATTTCTTCCGATAATCCTTTCAGGGAATTTTTATTTAACACAATACCGACATAATCATCAATAAACTTATTTCTATCCTTATAAACAAAATCTTTAGAGTAATATAATTCTATTTTAGTTCCATAGTCTTCACTAATTTGTTCAAAAAGACTGGTCCAAAATTCTTTATCCCAAATTTTAATTTCTGTTCCTATTGCTTCTGAAACTTTAGAAACTATTTCTTCAGGAGGGCTTTTTATATAATACATTGGAACAGCTAAAATAAACCCCTCTTTTTTACAAACTCTTCTACACTCGTTTAAAGATTTATCTTTGTTAGTTAATAAAGATAAAATATTACCAACAATAACAAGATCAAAGTCATTATCTTTAAATGGAAGATTATTAATATCTGCGTTAATAAAATTTATATTATTATAATCAAGATCTAAAGCTCTTTTTCTGGCTTCTTCTAAGCTTTGATCATTTATGTCTATAGCAATTATTTGACATTTTAAAAATCTGCTAATCTCAATTGAGGTAAATCCTGTGCTGGTTCCTATCTCTAAAATTTTACTTTGTTTAGTTAAGCAAAGTTTATTGATAATTTCCAAAATAGTATTTCTTCCTCCTGGAATTCTATTAGTTTCTTTGACAATTCCGATTAATTGATTGTAGTTCATATTTTCTATGTCTTTCGGCGTCAAGTTTTTTAATTCCATTTTTTATTAAAGGGGAAAATAAATTACATCTCTTATATTTTTGCTATCTGTGTATATCATTAATAACCTTTCCAATCCTAATCCTAATCCGGCACAAGGGGGAAGACCCAATCTAAGTAAATTTAAGAATTTATTATCATTTTCATCTAAGGATTTATTTAAGTATCTAGATTGAGCTACAATTCTCTTTTCTTGCTCTACAGGGTCCGTTAGTTCTGTTGTCCCATAGCAAAATGACATTCCATGAATAAAATATCTGAATTCTTCAACAAGAGAAGGTTCATTATCATAAGTCTTCCCTAATATAGATATTTCTTTGGGAATTCCATGAAGTATAATATTTTTATCTCTATAGAAATTATTCAATAGTGAAGTAAATAAATCATAAATATAAAATGCTCTAAACTCTTTGTTGTTTCCTTCATATTTTTTAAGTTTTTGTGGGGGTATTTTATTTTTTATTAGTTCAATATAATGTTCATTAATTAAACCACTTGAACCGACTTCTTTCGCTAAAGAAAGAAGTTTCTCTAATTCTACATTTTTAAATTCTTCCGGGATTTCCAGACATAAATTAAAATCCTCTTCTTCAGCCAGCTCAGAAAAAAACTTTGAAAGCAATTCCGGAATTTCTTTTGTCCCGTGAGTTTCTCCAAATATAATCACTTTTTTGTTCTTTATCTTTTCTTTTAGTTTTGAGAACATTTTAGTTTAGCAAATTTTTTAAAACAGAATTCAATATTATCTCTGGATTTATCCTAAGTAATTTTTTCCAGTCTATATTTTTTTGTTTCTTTAAGTATTCTCCAACTAGGTAATATCCTATTGTGTAACCAGTCCATAAAGGATATTTCCCTGTTCCATAAAAAAGTTCATTGTATAAATTAAAGTTTTTATGATTTAATCTATCGTTATTTTTCAATTCTCTTAAAATTTCTAAAACCTGATTCTCTGTTATTGCTTTAGTCCAGGGGCTTTTTATCCCAACAAATTTTTCCTGAAGATGTTCGGCAATGCCATCAAATATAAACCCTTGTCCTATATTCATGCTATTTACATTAAAGTAAGGGGATAGCGCATGAGCTAATTCGTGAACCAAGGAACTTTTGAAATGCTTTTCCCATCCTTTTATTGGGAATATTTCAATGTAGATTATGTTTTTCCATATTAATACACCCCCAGACCCACCCATCTTATTTATAGTGAAACCTGAAAGAGTCGGGAATAGATAAAAAGAAATCTCTCTTTTATCTAAAATCTCTGAAATATTTTCAAAAACATTTTGAATTAAATAGGAACATTCTTTTGTGGATATTTTATCTTGAGGATACCCTCCCCCTATTAAAGGCCCCTCACAAACCCAAGATTCAAGATGAGATCTAAGACCCTCTTTATCTAAAAATCCAGCAAAACCATCTCTATTATTTTCTTTTATTTCTCTCATAACTGACTCTATGAATTCTCCATCATTTCTTAATAATCCGGCTTTTTCTAGGAAGGAGAAAATTTTCACTCTAGTGTTCTTAATCTTTATTTCTGAAGTTTCCATAAATAATACTATAAAAAAGGGATTATAATATCTTTCTTTTTCCAAGGCTTAATTAATAATTTTTACTAATTAACTTTAAATATTTTATTTAATACTTTTCTGTCGTGGTTTAGCCTGGTTTCTAAATTCTTATTTGTTAACTTTTTTATTGATTTTGAAATATCATTTATACAAATTCTTACAGTATCTGAAAGAATACAATTCACAATATGGTCCTCTTCAAATTTTTCCATTAGCCCTTTCCTAGAGGTTTTTAAATAACCAACAATGGATTTCTTCAGATTTTCTGGATCAGAATAGATGTTTGTGGCAATATCAAAAGTTGGATAGTTAAGGTGAGAGAATTCAAAATCCAGAAAAAAAGGTGATTTATCAGAATTTTTCAAGAGGTTTTTTCTATGAGCATCACCATGACAAATAATTTTTGGAAAGAATGAGTATTCTTTTTCTGGGAAGGAAGCAATGGCCATTTCAATTTTCTTTACATCAAATTTATTTTCTTTTAGGATTAAATAATCTTCCGTAAATCTTTTTAGATGAGCTTCTCTATCAAAAAATTCCGTCAAATATTTCTCTTTTATATTCAAAGGAATTTTGTTTTGGAATTCATTGTGGAATTCACTGATTAAAAAAGGGATTTCATCAGCGGAAAATTCGGTTAACCCCTCCTCGAACCGTGTTCCTATATAGTTCTCCCCTAAGAATAATAATTCTGGAGAATTAAAAGATTTGAAGGATTTAAAGAAATCTAAGGAAAAATATTCTCTTTTCCAATTATCCTTTTTTATGAAGAATTTTATAATGTATTTTTTGTTGTTTTGAAAGGCAACATAACTTTCATTTCGGAATCCGTTAATGGGAAAATAGTCTATTTTTTCTCCCTTAAGAATCGAACTAATCAACTCTTCTCTTCCGAGAAGCATTACTAGTCGCCGCTCCAACTTACAGGAGAACTGGGGCTTGACGGGCTAGCAGGGCTATAAGGAGTACATGGTGAAACAGGCGTTTGCATATATCTATGCTCATTTTTAAAATCTATCTCTTTTTGGGAAAAATAATCTCTAAGGATTTCTTCACTTATGGGGGCAAACACTAATTCTTTATAAGCACACTTTTCTTCAATAGTTGCCATGAAAATGTGATGGGTATAAATCTATTTAAATATTTAGGTTGTATAGTTTTAGCAAAGAAAAATTTTGTGAAAAATACAAAACAATAAACTTTTATATCTTTTATTGGTAGGATTGAGGTGGTTAAATTAAAATCTTTTTCATTTAAAATTAAAAATCCTAAAAAAGAAAAGTCTGAAGATGCTTTTTTTATTTGTGAAAAGGAGGGGGTTTTTGGTGTGGCTGATGGTGTTGGTGGATTGAGAGAAAAAGGAATTGATCCTGGCGTTTTTGCAGAAGAATTAATGGCTAATTGCAAAGATACTGTAAAAACTAGCAATGAAAGAGATCCCATGGCAATACTAAAGATAGCCTATGCAAAAATACGAAATGATGGAGGGGCAACTGTTTGCATAGTAAGTTTAATGGACAATTCTTTAAATATTTTTAATTTTGGAGATACAAAAATTATCTTAGTTAGAAATGAGAAAATATATTTTTCTTCTAAAGAAAAGACTCATAGTTTTAACTATCCTTATCAATTAGGAAAATTTAATGATCAAGAAAAGGGAGATAAAATTGAAGACTGAGATTCTTTTAAGATTGGTCTCATTAAAGGAGACATTGTAATTATTGGGACGGATGGACTTTTTGATAATTTATTTGAGGAAGAAATACTAAAAAATTTAAAAGAGCAAGCAGAAAACCCTGCAAAATCTTTGGCAAACTTCGCTTTAGAGAATTCAGTGAGTAAAATTAAAGAGTCTCCTTTTTCGGCAAAATCTCAGGGAAAATATTTCGGCGGGAAGAGGGACGATATTACTTTAATTGTTCTTAATGTCATTTAAACAGCTATGTCTTTTTTTGGACGTTATCATAATTTTAATAGGGTTTTCATCTTCGAAACCTTTAAATATAATTTCAGAGTGGTAATTAGATAGAAAAATGAACAAACTAAAATCGTTAGAGATTTTGTATAATTCATTTAACAAGTAAAATGAATAAGGAAACATGGACATTGGTTTTATTGGTATCGATTCTTCTAGTTGTTAACAGTTCATTTATTGTGATACTGCAATTTACTGATTATGATACAACTCCTGAAACTACGAATTTAGGGGGAAATATTGTTAAAGGAATTTTAACACAAAACAATCAATTGGAAATACTAAGCAAACCTGTTTTGAAGATCACAACTTCAGATAAGACACAAGACACTTCTAGTCTTTCAACTACTACTTCAAAAAAACCAAAGCAGATAACGCCTACGCAACCGACAAATTCTAATCTGGTCCAAATATTAGAGGTTGATGGAGACAGACTTACAGCTAGAGTTAATGGGGTTGAAAAATATTTTATTATTGATCGTCCAAAATATTTAGTTGATGAAGGGATTAAGATAACTGAACAAGAATTGTTAGATAATATTCAGAAATCTTTGAATAATATGGTTTCATCAACTACTAGCTATTATGTTTTGACCTATGGAAATGGAGGAGTTAATATACATATTAATCAAAGTTTTTATGATGCTCACACCCCTAGGATAAATGATTTTTTTAACAAATTTTATGATAGACATCATCAAATGGAAATTATTACTGGTTGGGATTCTGAAGAGTTTTATTCCAAGCCTTTAGATATTTATGTTGAACCAATGTCTAATGTTTGTGTTTGGGGTCTTGCTGCGGAAGGTAATGTGATTTTATATCTTTATAGTAATTTTTCTTATCAGTCTAATCCTACGATTTGCACTCGTGATTATTACGTAAACGGGAATCCTCAACTTGGGAATCCCGGTCCTCTTGGAGATTGGTGGATTTATATGCAGGGGACTATACATGAGTCTCTGCATGCCATAAATCCTAAGCCTGTTTTGTTGAACGATTGGTTGACGGAAGGATGGTCTCAATATTATGGTTATAATATTCTTGCTTTACCGCAGTTTGCAGATATAAATCAAGAAACTGCAGACACTTACATTCATGCAGGTAATGATTGGTATAATTGGGCTGATTATGTTTCTAATGATTACAGGGACACATCTCCCCAAAATTTATTCATCCAGGAAAGTTCCGGAGATGACATAACTGCCTGGATGTTCAGCATGCTAAGAGACAATCATAGTTTGGATTGGAGTGCATTTTATACTTTAATAGAAAATAATCCGGAGACAATGCAGAAAACTTGGGATTTGAGAACACAGTCAATCTATTACACAGATACCCATGTTATCGATTTATTTGGAAAAGCTTTAGGGCACACAAACTTTACAACTCAGACAAAACCAATTTGGAGATATGACGGGCCTTCAGGGCCAGGGTGGGGTGTGAGAAACTTTACTGATTTGAATTGGTACGCCGATTTAACACCTTTGAGTTTGAATTTTCAAAACTCTGACCATTCCTTGAATGATATAGTTACTTTGAATGCTACAATCAAGAATTTAGGGGATACGAGTTTACAAAGTGTCTCAGTTAAATTTTATGTTGACCCTCCTGGAGGAGGCTCCGTATTAAATCAGATTGG
>CAYHJV010000016.1:0-941 GCA_964357045.1 Candidatus Woesearchaeota archaeon
TCCACCACCACCGGATGAAGAACATGGAACATCCAAAACAGTAATGTTCCACTGAACAGAATCATTCAACAAACCGTCTGTGATTTCGGCTCTAATTCTATGCAGTCCAAAAAACCCACAAGCAAAAGTATGTAAAAGTTCCTCAGTCAAATTGCCTTCATCAAATTCAATTAAATTGTTGTCAACATACCAGTAAGTATCGGGAGTTGTACCGTCAGGATCATAATTAGTAACATTAAAATAAATTTGGTTTGTTGCAGACACAGCAAAAGTTAAATTGGTGGGATAATAGCTAACAATTGTTGGCACTCTATTCTGGTTTGTAATTGTTAACTCAAAATAATCACAAGTTTTAATAGAACCCCCATTCTGTCCACAAGTCGCAAAAATCTGAGGATGAGCTGTGTTTAATCCTCTATCTTCAACACAAACATAAATATCATAAACCCCTAAGGGAGTTGTTGAGTTCGCTGTAAAATTAATTATCCCAGTTGAACTTATATTAAACAAATTAATAGGAGTATTTGTGCTAGCATTGGTTATATTAATACTAAAATTCAAATAACCATAAGCATAATTATCGTATTCAACGTCAGTTGCATTGAAATCCTCAAAAAGAGTTGAGTTAACTCCTTGTGTCCAAACAAGAGTCTGAACACCTAAATTAGGATTAACACTAGGAGGATTATTTATTTCAATTACAGTTATGTTCACACCAACTGTGTCAGAATAGGAATCTGGAGTAACTTCTACAACAGAAAAAGAAGTTTTATAAGTATAAAAACCAGAGTTCAACCCTCCTGCTGAGTCCTTGGACAAGCGCCCCGATACAATATCAAAAAAAGTCGTGTTGCCCCACGTATTTCTTCCAGCAGGAAATATAAAAAACTGTGAAGTCGAAGGGGGCACAGGGTCAGATATGTTAGAAATAGAACCAATTA
>CAYHJV010000016.1:951-12010 GCA_964357045.1 Candidatus Woesearchaeota archaeon
AAATCTGTGGCATTAATTTTATGAAAAAAATTCTGACCTTCGCAAACATAAAGTGGATCTGTAATTGGCCTTCCAATTATCGGTGCGCTGTTAGGCACAAAAACAAAAAATGTCACATTATCGTATAAATCTGAAGGCCCAAAACTTGGGGTTGCATTAACATACAAAGTATTATCCCATCTAACAGCATCAAAAATTATGTTTGGGGCGAAAGCAATCCAATCTGTTGTCCACACTTGATGTCTGACGTCGTAAAGCCTATAAATCCAAGAATCAATAAGCGTATCAGAAGTCACATTCAAATCCAAAGTATAAGAAACACCTATGCTAAAATTATAAGTTATATTTTCGGGACTTGTTATGTTTATACTTGGTTGGCTAGGTAATAGCTGAAAAAGAATTAATCCTACACTTGAAGTCCCAAGGCCAGTATTAGCTATTGTATTTGGCAAAACCAAATATGTAAAAATATTTAGAACTATTGCCGTCAAAAATAAAGAGCCAATTACAATTTTTCTCTTGAACTCCCTTTCTCTTCCCCTTCTTTTATCCATCTTCTAAAAAAAGAAAACCTCCTTAATAAAATTAACTTTCTAATAAATTATAGCGACAAGAACTGAATCTATTTCCTCCAATCTAACCTTGCCATCATCAACACCATTATTATCACCTTTCGTTATAAAATAAGTTCCGTAATCATCCATCCCTTTTTCAATAACCCTATGAACAACTAAAATTCCTTCCCTCCAAAAACTTATTATGTCGCCGACATTTACTTGCTCTTCAGAGTGTGGTTTGAAGCCAACGCCAGTTGATTTTTCATCCAAAAATGGAAGCATACTATCCGAATTTTCGTATCTATTTAAAACAGGATTTCCAACTTCAATCGTAACTTTACTCCCATCAACAAAAATATCCTTTTCAGAAATAAAATCAGAAGGAGTTTTTGGCTCTTCATCCTTAACAAAGAAACCAGTAAGCTCTCTGCCACTCCCAGTATAAAAAATAAAACCTAAAAGTAATATTATAAAAAAAAGTAATACAAGTTCTATCTTCTGATAATTATCCATAAATTATGGAATTATAAAAGATTTTTAAGGATTGTTGTAATAAAATAGCTCACTCGCCCGGCTCGTTCGACATTTAATAATTAAATTTTTAATGATAAATTATAGATAATACACGGCTAACTAAGAGATTTTTAGATATAACCTAAATAAATTGCGAATCTCTAAAAAGTAAATTCAAATAACAAAGATAAGCAGAAATCTACTACGCTTCCTTGAAAGTGGCTTTTAAAATGCCGGTGTAATTGCCATAAGGTTCGTCCTCAAAAACAACCGTTGAAACAGGAAAGCCTTTAGACTCTCCGGCCTCCAAATAAATTTCTCTTTCAAAAATAAGATAGTCTTTGACCTCTCCTTCAGCATTGAATTCGATCTCAACAGGGAAGTCATAATAATTTCTTATGGTTATGGCTTTTCTGCCCATAGAATCGTGGACAATCCTTCCAAAATCCAAACTTTCATCCACCTTCAGCCCAGTTATCTCCGCTATCTGAAATTTAACAGGAAACTCAACCTCCTCAAGAATCTTCTCCTGTTTAAGAAAC
Organism: Candidatus Woesearchaeota archaeon; assembly: GCA_964357045.1. Lineage (GTDB taxonomy): Archaea > Nanobdellota > Nanobdellia > Pacearchaeales > GW2011-AR1 > CAYHJV01. The sequence continues at coordinate 2,564 of CAYHJV010000016.1, forward strand.
AGCGAAGCTAAAAAAAGCACCGCCGTTAAACTCAAGAGAGATACAACAATAAAAAAATTATTTTTTTCTTTTTTTACTTCCATTTTTTTTAAAGATTTTTATTGCAGTTATTACAATTATGATCAACAAACCTATTCCTCCGACAATATACCAAGTTGCAGATGAAGGAGGTTCTACAATTTCTACTTTAACAACTTTATTTGTACTTCTCCCCTCCTCCTTACCAAAATAAAATAAAGTTATGTTTGCGTTATAAACTCCCGGCTGAAAACCAGCAGTATCTATGTATCCAGTAATATTTCTTGTCTCCCAAGGAATCAAGCCAGTTGTAGAAGTTTTAAAGCTGATTAAATTATCGTTTGTATCATTAAAAAGAACAACATCGGCGTAAACCCCTGCAATGGCATCATTCCATCCACTTGCAACTCCAATGTCAAATTTTTGCAATTTTCCGGCATATAATTTAGATGTATACCCCTCTATATCAACTCTTAATTCTCCAATTCTAAAAAAAACCTCTGATTGTGCAATGACTCCGTAATCAACAATGGCTATAGCTTTGTAATTTCCAGGGTTATAACTTGAAGTGTTAAGATATTTCTGAAGTTTCAATTGTTCTTGGCTTGCTATTTCTTTCTCCGCAAAATACAAAGTCTCTTTCTGCTCTCCTGTTTCTGAAAAAATTTCGATTAGAGGTGTCACAGTTACGTCTTCTTTTCCCTCGCTGTTTATATCCAACTCAAATCTGACCGGCTCACCTAAATTAACATCGTGCCCTCTTAAAAAAACTTGAAGATACCTCCCAGGATAAGGGACATAAATATCAATTTGGGATATAACAACTATTCTCGTGCCAATAAAGCCGCCAGCGAGCTCTGGATCTATCTTTTCTGCAACGTGTACCCTTATTCTATTCAGTCCAGGAGTTTCAATTACATCTGGAAGTTTAAAATCAACATCAAAACTATCCCCTCCCCTCACAATTGTTTTGCTTAACTTAACATAAGGTGCTAAATCCCCTGTAACAAAAACTCCATATTCAACATCTTCAGAACCAAAGACTATGTATGAAATCTTTCCCTCAAGTCCCGGTTCAAAGTTGTATTCCCTAAATGCAGGACTAATTCCTAATGCCGAAACATTCTGTAGAGAGATTATCATTAGAACTAAAGCCAAAAAAAACAGCACACCCCTCTTCTTCATTCTCTTAAATACAAAAAATACTTTTTATATTTTGCTGTGAGAAGAAAATTTGTTGAAGATAAAAACACATTCGAATTGCCTCGCTTCACATGGTTACGCGATTTATTAATTTAGTTTTAACAATAATTTAGAAAGTTAAGTACGACTGCAGTAAAGTTTTATGTTAAAGTCAAGCAGGCACGTGAGTAAGGCGTTATAACAAAGTGAGTTAATTTTCAACGCTAATAATAATCTTGCTATATTCAAAAATTAAAAAATAAAATTAAGGGGAAGTAGAATTTCTTTCGGCCGTTGCTGTTATAACTGCTCTTCTCTCTCCTAAAACAGTTGCGTAAGAAGAGATGTTAACCAAAAAGTCTATATCCAAAGTGTCCGATACACCATCGGCCCAATCCATATCATTACATATGGTAACATTAGTACCAGCAACAATATCTGTGTAATTTAGAGGATACATACGACCTTCACAAGTCGTTCCTGTTGCATTATTCTGAACCATCCATTGAAACTCTGATTTGTTTGTTGGAATAGTCACTCCTCCATCAATCAAATTAAGAGCATTCTGATCAGAGTTTAAAGTAACAACAATATCTTGGTTCGAATCACTTCTTAGAGTTAAGCCTTGAAGTCTAGGAATCCAATTGATCCCGCACTTACTTCCAGACGGATTAGAAGCAAGTAAATTTCCGCTAGAGCCATTTGTAGTATTTGTAGCTAGCTGAGCCTCGACACCAGGACCACACTCTGTAGGAGTTCCATCAGTATCCACGTACCCAGTGCTCCAGTTAACAAGATTATTAGTAAAAGTGATGAGTATTCTCGATTCAATTTCAAAAGTAACATTTCCATATTCTCTAGAACTAGCATATCCCGCGCTTCTTAAATCTGCAACTCTAACAACATTTACTGCAGAAAGCACAACAGCCAAAATGGCAACAACCGTTAAAAATTTAGTAAAATCCATTATCCAGTTCCTCCGACACCACTAGATGGAGGAGTTTGAAGTCCAAAAACGATGGACGCCTGCTCATCAGGATTATCAAGGGCAGTTCTCTTCCGAGCACTAAAGCCGTCTCCAACCCCTACAGTCAGAACAACACTAACTATTGACAAAATAATTGTTATCAACAACAAAACAACAACAACTTTCTGCTGATCCATTTTCAACCTCTTTATCTTTTGAACCTCTTAATGATACTGAAAGCAAAACCCTTTATAAACTTTTTGTTGATTTAATGTATGTTTGCGATTGTTAGTCTCTACTTCCGTTTTTTCAAAATTCTTTTTATCAGCACAAACCAAATTATATTCGCAACAATTAAAACACCGACGGCAATTATAAGTAAATTATTTACATTAAGTTTTCCTCCTCCCGGACTTCTAACCAAAACTTTTCCAGTAAGCCCAACAACTTCAATATCGTATTGACCTATTTTCATTTGTACATTTCTATCTATTGATTTTTCTCCATATTTCAAAATAATTTTTCCATCGTAAGTTCCTTCACGAACTCCTCCGGTATCCCAGTAAGCAACCATCTCGGATTTGCCTAAAGCATCCAAATCGTAAGTAGGAGATTTGAAATCAGCCATTATTTCCCCTTCGTTATTGTAAACTAAAATATTAAGATAAACATCTTTCAAACCTTCGGACCACTTGTTCTCAATCAAAGCGTTGAACTTTGCAATTTCTCCGAGCTCAAAATCTCTTACATTAATTTCTAATATTTCTAAAACCAATTCACCAATGTTAAATTCTTTTTCAACAATTGTTTTTTCATTGTCGTAAATTATCGTCGCAACAGCCATATATCTGCCGGGATTTACGCTCGGCGTCCATTCTGCCAACAAATCGGCCCTCTGCAAACTGTTTAATGGAATTGTATTCGATTCAATAGTTGCAACCTTTTCATTCAACGGAGTGTAAATGTCAATTATCGCTTTAACATTAACTATATCCAACTTTCCACGACTGACAACGGGAATTATAAAATTAATTTTTCCTCCCGAATCTATAACATTTACTTCTGCTTCAACATATTTGTTAGGATAGGGAACATAAACATAAAGCTGGCTTACAACAGCGACGGTTGCGCCGACGAAAGTTCCCTGCTCTTTAAAGTTGCTCGGCAGTTCTAAAGCGACAATCTCCCCCTCATACTTTCCAGGCTTCTCAAAGCCTTGAGGCAAATTAATGCTGTAAGTAAACGATTTACTTTCTTCTCCGGCTAAGAATTCTTCAAAAGCTTTATTCAAAGTAATATACTGCGCCAAATCACCTCTTACTGTAAAAACAATACTCATATCCTTATGCTCTGTGTTCACAATTGAGAAAGCAACCTCCTGATGAAGGCCTGACTCAAAATTAATTGTAGTTCTACCAGGAGTTATTCCTAATGATAAAATATTTTGAATAATTAAAATAATTGCAAATAAGGAAATAATTGATAATAAAACTGATTTATTTACATTGTTAAATTTAGTGAAGGGATTTTTAGTGTCAATCCGACTGTTAAGCTTATTGTTAATATTATTATAACTTTTGCTTCTATTATTACTAATACCCCTATCAACTAAATTATTTTTACTATTAACACTCCCTCCCAGCCCATTCATTGATTTATCAACGCTATTATCTAATTCAAATTTCTTTCTATTAACTAATTTATTCATTCTCATTTTATAATCATCAATCAAACCTTCAATAATCATTTTTGTTCCCACTCCACATCTATATCTTTTGCAATTTCTTCTGATTTGCCGACATCAAGCGTCCCGCTTGAGGTTATTCCTCCTTTTTCTTTTTGAACATCCAAATCTACATTCCCTGAATTTTCCAATAAATTCTTCTCCTGTCCTTCTCTCAAATTTAATCCGACGTTGCCTTCAATAACAAAAGTATAAACCTCACTGTCTCTCAAAAATCCCTTGACTTTCCAGTAATAAGTTCCTGGAGGTAAAGTCAAGTCATCTCCTTCCTTCAATAAAATCGGGTTTGTAAAAGCTTCATCATTAGCTATTAAAATTTCCTGGCCGTTTTCAATTTCAAAAATAAAATCGGGGTCAGAAACAACCTGTCCGGAAATAGGCGAAACAGCGTTTGGAGTTGTCGAGAAAAACAAATAAACAAAAACTCCCAGAACAAATAAAGCTTCAGCTGTCAAAATCTTCTTTTCCGTATTCATTTTAATTTTATTTTCCATTTTTAATTTTAATTTACTCCGCTAAACTTGCAGTAAATTGAATGGTTGATGATTTAATTCCGGCCAGCTCATCGTTTGGAGCCGTCACATTAATATCAATTTCGGCGGTGTCAGTTGCATCGCCCCAATTAAATAAGGCGAGAACTAAACCCTGCGTTGAGGACGGAACATTATACCAACTAGTATTACTTAAAAGCCAACTAAAGCTTCCTGCCTCGCTTGGAGGCCCAGTATAATTATCAATTTTATATCTAAAGAAATTTGTAGGATTCAGCTGACTTATAAATAAATTAGTTGCATTCATCGTAACATTAACAATTACAGTCCCATTATTTTCAAGTAACAATGGTCTAGGACTATTATCTGTAGTATCATTTGTTTGTCCAGGAAGCATCAAACCGAAGCCGACAGAATTATTTAATAAATTAATTGAGACAAGTGATTGGATATTAATTCTTCTCGGTGTTGCCCAAGGCCCCCAGTTAATACCGTTATCATCGCTCGCCCGCACTGTCCAATTGTAATAATCTCCATTGTCAATTAAACACTTAAGGTAATCATCGTCCGGAATTGTGTAATTTTCTATTGGTCCTGTGTCAAACAAAAATCTTGGGTCACTGCAGCCGCCTGGACTATCAGTAATGTTAAATTCGTACGTCAATGAATCTCCTTCTAAATCACTTCCATTCCATGTAAATGTAGGCGTTCTGCCTGTTGTTGTCACATTATCTACCGGAGAAATCAAAATTACGGTTGGGAGGATGTTCATTTGAAGAATTAATTGCGTGCTATTAGTCAAGTTTAGTCGTATAGATTTATTTTGGTATGGAGATAACGTTGCATTAATCGTGTAATTTGTCGCATAATACTCTGCTGTTGAATTCGCGAAAAATTCTGTCAGGTTTTTCCTTCCTATATCTCCAATAGAATTTGTAAGCTCTGTGAAGATCAAATTATTAGTATTGTTCCACACAGAAATATTAACGTTTTGTAATGGAGAATTGGATTTGTTAATGACGTTCACATCCAAATACCATTGGACAAAAAGGAGTCCATCATCCATAAATATTTTGGATTTGTTAAATGTGGTATTGAGTAGAGTATTGCTTCCATAGAAGGGATCTGTATAAGAATAGATATCATTATTAGTTGAGTTAAATATTAAAGAGTCTCTAACTACATTATCATGAGAAATACCATCTAAATAAATACCATAATTATTATTCAAGATTTGAGTATTAACTAAATTAGTCTTAACACATGAATCTAAAGTAACACCACTGCCAAAAAAGTCAGAAAAGCCTGAATCATTGACAAAATTATTAATTAGAGTATTATTATTTCCACCACCACAATACAAACCAGAGAACCTTCCCCCAATAATTTGATTTTCTTGGAGAAGTGTATTATTAGCCCCCAAAAATACTCCATATATAAAAGAGTTACTAATAGTGTTGTTTATAAGAGTATTATTATCCGCGTATAGAGAAACCCCATAACGATTATTATTTAAAATGTTCCCCTCAAATTTATTAACAATTGTATTAATTTCCAAACCTCTTTGCCCAACTTCATCACTCCAACCAGCACCTTCCAGCCTTGAATTTGTCATTGAGAAATTGCTTCCGGAATCAACGACAAAACCAAAGCGATTGCTATTATTTGTTGAGTTTATTAAAGAGTTTGAAGTTATATTGAAAGTTCCTCCCTGCAAAACACGAATTTTTGAGGTGCCACCGCTAGTTAAATTCAACCATAGAGAAGTATTTACTAAAGTTAAACTACCTCCGCTCGAAATATTCAAATTTTTATCTTGAGCTAAATAAAGATTTTCATTTTCAAAAATACAATCACTAAAAATGTTCCAATTGCTATTGGAAGGAGGAGAACACTCAGTAAGTTCGATTGTCCTCAACTCTGTTGAATTAACATTCCCAGCCAAGTCCTGCACATGAGCCCTAAATGTATAATTCCCTAAACTAAGATTTGTGAAATTATTTTCAAGTCTGTAAATCCCAGCATTGAATGACGCGTTTATTTCTTGAGGAGACAAAGCTCTCTTCCATATTTTTACTTCGTCGATAAAACTATAAAATTCCTCCGCCCCACTAGAGCTGGACCCTACTGTCAAAATATCTGGAGAAAAAGCCAATGTACCAGTTTTCGATGCAGAGTTGTCTAAGATACCATTAATATAAAGACTATGATGACTACCATTGTAAGAATAAACTAAATAATGCCATTTAGAATTATTCAAGGCACAATTATTAGATTTAACGGAAGAAAGTGTTGAATTCCACATTAGGCCATACAGACAGCCATCAAGATTATAAAATCTAAGGATGTATTGATTATCTTTCTTTATTATTGTCGAAAAGTCTGTGGGAGGACCGCTAAAATTCATATTTATCCAGGCTTCAATTGTAAACCGACTTGTGTTAAATGAAGGGTTACTATTTATTTGAAGCCTGTCGTCAGCACCATCAAAAATCAAGGCACTCCCAAATTTTCCTGAAGAATTCCAAGAAGGGTCTTCAGAATCAACTCCTATAGTCGAACCCAAAGTCAAATTATTCCCCCAAGTTGAGCTGTCATTTGCAAACTGTCCGGAATTCTCACTAAACCTCCACCATCCCACCAAACTTCTGTTCCAATCTATTAAAGCTGTTAAATTGTTTGGGCTTATGGAGTCATTGACAGAAACATTAACATAGCTCCAATTAACATTTACTTTTTCATTATTGTCATCAGTAGGCGAAACAAAGGAAATTGTTGGAGATGTTAAATCAACTGTGAACGTTCTATTTACTATAGAAGTATTTGACAAAGAATAAAGATTGGTTGCATTACAGTTCCATACAAATGTCCCTTGAGGAATTCCTATAATGTTGAAAGTTGTTTCATTAAAAGTTCCAGTGACCAAATTTGTTTTGTTGCTTTGCCAAGTACCGGAAAAGTCAGACAACAAAGTTATGTTCGCAAGTCCGTTAACGTCTGTCGCATTGCATATGAAAGAAACATTTCCGACTCCAAAGAGTGAATTGTCTGGAGGAGATATTAAAGAAATGTTTTGTGGAAAAGGAGGTTGACTTAGCTTAATATCTAATTGTATGCTTTTAGTTAAATTTAATTGATTAGAAGCAGGAATATAAACAGGACTAGATTTTGTCGTATTAACAGTGTAATTAGTGGAAAAATATTTATCTGTGGAATTCTGAACATATTCTGTAAGTGTTTTTCTTAAGATAGAACCATTGCTTTGGGTCAACTCAAAGAAAACCAAAGTATTTGTATTATTCCAAGCTGAAACGTTCGCGTCCTGCAGAGGAGCTCCTGTAGAATTATCCGTAACATTCACATCCAAATACCACTTTACTGTAAGATTTCCAGGACTTGTAATTGTAACAGCGCTTTTGTTGAAAGTTGTATTTATGAAAAAATCATTTCCTTTTGTCTGGAAATCCAAAACAGAATTATTTAAAACATTGTCTATGAATGTGTTGTTTCCTCCCTGATTTGCTGCTTCAAATATTATTCCGTTAGAATTGTTTTTTATAACATTGTTAGAAAATATACTGTCTCTTATATCACGACCTGTTGGTCTAAATGATTTAATTCCAGTACCAGTATTGTTTACTATAGTATTGTTTGATATAGTACTATTGTATGGGGATGTACTGAATCCCCAAAATTGTATGCCGTTTACACTATTAACAATTGTGTTATTAATTATTTTACTATTAGAAACTTGAAGAAGAAGAATTCCGAGGGAAAAAGAATTACTAATCACATTTTGTATTATAGTAATGTTGGAAGCTGTTCCAGAGTCCGATTCAGATAAAAGAATTCCTGCAGAATTTCCCAAGAAAACATTATTCTTTATACTGATATTACTCAAAAAAACACCACTAGCATCAGGCATATTTAAGCCAAACTGTAAATTATTCTCAAATCTATTATCTTCAACAAAAGAATTTGAAGCATAAAGTGTTAAACCATTATAACTATTTCTTAAAGTATTGTTTCTAAAACTCTTCAAAGGAATATTTACTTCAAGTCCTCTCTGCCCAACAACATCTGCCCAACCAGCATCTTCTAAAGTTGAATTTGTCATGGAGAAATTAGTTCCAGAGTCAACAACAAACGCAAAATTATTTGAGGTATTTGATTTGATTAAAGAATTAGAAGTAATGTTCATTTGCCCTCCAGAGTAGACTCTTATGTTAGATGTCCCATTATTGCCAACAGAATTCAAATAAATAGTTGTATTAATCAAAGTTAAATTTCCTCCGTTAGAAACGCTTAAGTTATTATCGGCAGATAGATAAAGAACTTTATTAGATATTGTACAGGACTTTGTAACATTCCACTCTCCTATTGTGGGGGGTAGACATGGATCAATTGTAAAGGTTCTATTAGAAAGTGCAAAATCAGAGCCGCCTAAAAGGTCTTTTGCTTGACAATTCCACAAATTAACTTCATTAGAAATTCCAACTACATCAAAAGTTGCATTAACTGTAATATCTCCATTAATAGAATAATTAACAATTAATTCTGGCCACTGAGAAGTTGTTGATGAATCTGAAGAAAGGATTCCAGGATCATCTCCGGTATTAAATTTAAATAAAAATCCATAATTTTCATAGGTCCCATTAACCCAACCTTTAACCACACTAATAACATTAAAAACAGCAACTCCACCCGCCCCACATAAAGTGCTTCCACTAGTTGAATCAATACTAGCAGAGACAAAGTCTCCCCCAAAATTATTCCAAGAATTTACACCATCTCTTTTGCTAAAAGTTACTGAGCCTTCATCCCAGGAGCTAGTAACCCTATGAATAGAAAAAGTGGAAGGTTCACTCCATCCATTACAGTCCTTATAAACTCTAACCTCTGCGGAATTTACCTGAAAGTCAGGCGAGAAAGAACTTAAATTAAATCGAAGCAGCCCTCTTCTACTTGGCAGCTCCTCGGTAATCCTAAGTGAGGTTGCAGTTCCATAATTCGTATTATTGAATCCTTCTCCATGAATATAAGAG
>CAYHJV010000017.1:0-11917 GCA_964357045.1 Candidatus Woesearchaeota archaeon
TTGATTGTGTTTTTTGCTTTAGCTCTGGCTGGAATTTATTTTATATTAAAAAAATTGGGGGTGATGTAATGAATAATTTAAGCACCTTGATAAAATTGAAGAGAGCTGAAATGACTACTCAGCAAATTGTAATGTTAATTATACTAATAGTGAGTTTTATCGTTATTTTGATATTTTTGTTTTATTTGAATCCTATAGATCTTGCGGATAAAGATATATGTCGGAATTCTGTTGTTTTGAATTCTAAGACTGCCGGAATTTCTGGGTCTTTGGATTGCAAGACAAATTATGTATGTATTTCTGGAGGTGAAGATTGCGATAGCTTTAATGAAAAAGAAAAAGTTGAAGTGGATTTGAGCGATCCTCAGAAAGCAAAGAATGAAGTTATGAAAGCAATAGCTGAAAAAATGGCTGAATGTTGGTGGATGTTTGGTGAGGGGAAAATTGATTATGAGGATGGAGGTGCGACAATTGATTGGAGTGATGGGGATGATGAGACATATGCTCTATGCTCCGTCATAAAGTTTGATTCAGGTGTTCAAAAAGAAGTTCCAACAATAACTTATGCTGAATTTTACAATTATTTAGCCTCTAGTAAATTTAGCGAGTCAGAAACTTATTTGCATTACCTTTATGGTTTATTCAATGCTAGAGATTTTGAACCGCAAGATCAGTTTAATCTAGACATAAATAATCCAATTGATACTAGCAAGAGGTATTCTATAATTACTGGGATTGGCGAAAATGTCTTTGGTGAGGGGGAGTTTTTAAGGGTTAATATAATAGAAACAGATGAAATTTCTAAAATAGAGCCAGGAGAATTCATAACAAAAGCCTAATTTTGATTCAAATGATAAATAAAAATAAAAAGGGGAACATTTTAACAGAGAATGTTATTTTTATTGTTTTGAATATTGTTTTTCTAGTTATTTTGGCTTTGTTTTTATACTTGAAAACTGATGACCTTGCTGGACTGGAAGAAAGAACTGCTAAGGACATTGCTTTAATGATAGATGCTGCAAAGCCGGGAATGGATGTAAGTTTTAAGATAAAAGACATTGAAAAGAATGAGTGGTTCCAGGAAAATTTTGCCAAGGCTATTAGCTTGGATGGGAATACCGTTATGGTAAAATTTAGGGATGATGGTGAATATGTTTATAGTTTTTTTAATGATGTTGATGTAGGCTTGGATGTTGGCCCTGAAGGGAATGTTTTCATTACGGTAAGTGAAAAGGGAGTGGAAAATGGTTAAGTTTTTTGATAAAAGAGGAACGGATAAGATGCTTTCAATTTATTGGTTTATCATTTTATTTATCGTAGCTGCCGCTATTGTTTATATGGTCTTACTGTTTTACGGAAAACCTTATGATGTTAGAGAAGTTGAGGCAAACATATTAGCGAATAAAATTTCAGACTGTTTTGTTGAAAAAAATTATTTCAAGAATGAAGTTTTGAGTGAAAGTTTCAAGGCAAATTTTTTGGCTGAGTGCGGCCTCAATTTTAATGTGGAGGACACTAGCGGCTGGAATAATGATCAGCATTACGTAGAGGTGGAGATTTTTGATTTTAATTCTCAGAATACTAATAACGAGGGCAGTCTAAGAAATTCTTTTGTTGAGGGAAACTCAAATTTAAAAGATTGTTCTAATGAACTTGATAATAATCCATTTTGCGTTGAAAGAAGATTTTACTCTTTAGATGAACAAGGTAGTCAGTATACAATTAAAATTTTGGCGTCTGTGAGAAAAACTGAAAAAAATGTTGCTTAAAACTTTTGAAAAAAATAAAAATGCGCAAGTCGGTGAAACCATAACTTGGTTTGTTGCGACGATTATTATAATATTGATACTTATTTTTGGGGTTTATATCGCTGGGGCTAGTGGTGTTGCAAAAGAAGTTTTTGGATTGGATAAGGAGGTTTCTTATGTGGGTAGTGTAGATCGAATTGCTGAAAAATCTATTTATAGTTATCTTTTGACTGTAGACTCTAGTGAAAAAAAAGTGTATGATGAAATTAAAACAAATCTAGATTTCAGTATCTCCAATGGTAATTTAGCAAAATCTATTTTTGATGGTTATTACACTATTGATTATCCTATTGCTATTTGGCTTGGATTTAATTTCGAAGGGATTGGTGTAAGGAAAAACGATTTCTTTGGAGTTAAACCCACAAGCATAAGAAACGCTGGGCCTGACCTTGGATTCTCGGTAGATTTTGTTAGATACTCTGTGGCTGTTGATAAAGATAAATTGTTGGAATTAATATTAATGGATAAATAAAATGACAAAAAATAAACGCGGAGACATTCCAATCATGATTCTTGTACTTGGAGTTTTTGTTATTTGTATTTTAGCTATTATGAGTTTTGTTTTTTCAGCCGCGAAATCTGAAGATTCTGTTTTAGGTTATATAGCTGTTGAGATGGCTAATTCATTAAGGGAACAATATCACTTCTATGAAAATGTTGGTTATGGCACAGCGGAAATAGAGGATGTGTTGGGGGTTAGTAAGGATGGTGATGGTTATTATAATGTTACTTTGACAATATCCGGAGAAAAAATTGCGGTTAGGTTTATACCATAAAAACCTTTTTAAATTGAGCAAACCTTAGTTTAACATGTTTAATAAAAGGGGACAAGGATTGAGCATTAATGCAATTATTTTGATAATCCTAGCAGTTGTGGTACTCGTTGTTTTAATATTAGGGTTTACAATAGGATGGAATAAAATTGCGCCTTGGATAAAACCTAGCAATAATGTCGACACTGTTGCACAGGCCTGTCAGGCAGCATGCTCGACGAATAGTGTTTATGGTTTTTGCTCTGAGATTAGAGAGCTAAAGGCTTCAGATTTACCTGGTGAAGTTAAAAAGGTTAACGGTAACTGTACCTTTTTCTCTAATGATGCAGAATACCTTAAGTACGGAATTGATAAATGCCCCGGTCTTTGTCCTTCAGCTTAATTTGAATTCTAAACTTTTTTAAATTCTGATTTGTATTATTGTTTATGGATTACGGACATTCTGAAAGAAGAAACAAAGGAAAGGATAAAAAGAAAGAGAGGAAGAAGCATCCATATCGGAAGGGTGGTGTAAGAAGAGGTATGGGCGATAGCGAAAGGAAGGATAAACGGGAATAAAATTTCAAAGTCAAAGCACTCGGTTCGAGATTTAAATGGAGTATTTTTAAATAAAAACTTCTTTAATGATTTATGTATGAAGTTGTAGTCTTATTTTTAATTGCGCTGGTTTGGATTATATTTGCAAGCGTCCAGGATTTGAGAACCAGAGAGGTCTACAATTGGTTGAGCTTCAGTCTAGCGATTTTTGCATTGGGATTTAGATTTTTTTATAGTTTATTTTCTGATAGTGGATTTTCATTTTTTTATCAGGGATTAATTGGCTTTGGGATTTTTTTCATTGTTGGAAATTTACTTTATTATTCCAGAATGTTTGCAGGTGGAGATGCAAAATTAATGATTTCTTTAGGATCCATTCTGCCTTTCTCGTATAATTTATTTACTAACTTGAAGATTTTCATATTGTTTATTTTTCTGTTTTTTCTTTCAGGCGCTGTTTATGGCTGGGCGGTTACTTTGCTTTTGAGCTTCAAAAATTTTGAGAAATTCAAAAAAGGTTTTTCAGAAAGATTGAAACAGTATAAAAAATTTATTATTATGATCATGATTTTAGGTATAGTGATTATGGCTCTTGGAATTTTTGAAAGTCTTTTGCTTGGTATTGGGATTTTAATTTTTCTTTTTCCTTATTTTTATATTTATGCTAAAACAGTAGATAGTGTTTGTATGATTAAAAAAGTTAAGACATCTAAAATTTCTGAAGGTGAATGGCTTTATGAACCGATTAAAATAGGCGGCAGGATCATTAAACCAAGCTGGGCGGGTCTTAGCAAAGAAGATATCACGTTGATAAGAAAAAGATATAAGGAAATAAAAATAAAACAGGGAATAGCTTTTGTTCCGGCTTTTTTGATAAGTTTTTTGGTTTTGGGTTATTTATGGCTTAGTGGAAACTGGAATTTGCCTTTTTAAATTATGGAATTCTTTTAGGCAACCAGGTGTCTTTATCAGTTAGGATTTTTGCTTTCGGTTTTACCTCTTCTTTAGGGATTTCTTCTTCTGATTCGAAATTTTGTTTTAACTGGGTTTGCATTTCTTCAAGTTCCTTTTTACTAGAATGTTTTCTTTTAGAGTGAATTGTCTCATCTTTGTAAACTGGGAGAATGTTTATTATTTCATGACCGAACATTGAATTATTTATTATGTCCACTTTTTTGGGATCAAGAACACTAGCAATTTTTTTCGCAATTTTTTTCGCAAGTTCGAAAGCTTGTTTTGGAGAGTCTTCAGTGTGGGTTTTTGGGATTACTATAACATGGCCTTTAGACAGAGGATTTATTTCTAAAACCGCCAAAGCTGCTGTGTTTTTATCTATAAGGTAAGAAGGGCTTTGACCGGAGACAATCGCACAAAAAATGCATTCTTCTTCTGATTTAGAGTCTTTTATAAGATTATTTTGTTTTAGAAATTCCTCGAATTGTTTTGAATTCATGGAGTTTACTTGACTTTTTACTTCGTCTTTATTTGGCGCATCGGATGATTCTATCTTGGAGAATAATTGCTGTTTTATTTGCTTTGTTTGTTCTGGTGTTAGCATTTTAATCAGGCTATTTTTCTCATGTCTATTACTTGAATAGAACTGACGTCTTTTATAGAGCTTAATTTTTTCTCTAAGGGATCAAGATCTTTCTCTTCAGGCCACTCGAAGAAGGCTATTACGGCCTTTAGACCGAACGCTATGGGTTCTATTTCATAAATTCTATTTCTTCCCCCCAAATCCTCGATTAACTTTTTTGTTTTTTGCTCTATTTGGGTTAAATCGACGCTGGGGGAGGTCGGCATAATTTTTATTTTAACTCCTGAAATTCCGCCGGTAAATTTTGCTTTCATGGACTATTGTCATTGAGACGGTTTATAAGTCTTTGGTCTAATTTTGATAAGAATTAACAACATTGCAAAGAAAAAAATTATTATCAGTAGAAAACTACTAGTGGCTATCCCTTCTTTTGATTCTATGGAAAAACCAGTTATTTGCGTTTTTATTAGGAATATAAGCATCATTGCCATTAAGATTGAAACTATGAATATTTTTGATGCCCTTTTAAAAAATAGATCACCTTTATTTTTCATAGGTATTTGAAGTAATGAAAATTAAAAAGGCTTTTGGTTTGCCTTATTTCTGACACAATAATACTTATAAATAAGAAACATTTTTCATAAAAATGCCGGACCAAAATTATGAGAAAATTTTAAGTAGAATTGCTAAGGCTTCTGGACTTGAGGAAATTGAGATTGATAGGCGTGTAGAGGCAAAAAGAGCGAAACTCTCAGGACTTATAAGCAAGGAAGGTGCAGCCCAGGTTATTGCCGCCGAGCTGGGAATTAATTTTGATGACGAAAATTTTAAGATAGAAGAGTTATTTTCTGGCATGAGAAAAGCAAATGTTATTGGGAAGGTGATTAAATTATCTCCAGTAAGAACTTTCACAACAAAAAAAGGAGACGAGGGTAAAGTTTCCAATTTTGTTTTGGCGGACGATACTTCTAACATTAAAGTTGTTTTGTGGGATACTCATCATATAGAGCTTGTTGAAGCTGGCGAAATTTCTGAAGGAAGTGTTGTTGAAATAAGCAATGCCAGTATGCGGGGCAACGAGCTGCATTTAGGGAGTTTCTCCAAGATAAAGCCCAGTGTTGAGAAATTTGAAAATGTTATGACTGCCAAAGTATCTAAAGAAAAAAACATTTCGGATTTTAAAATTTCTGATGATGTTAAGACTCGAGCATTTATAGTGCAAAGTTTTGAACCAAGATTTTTTCATGTTTGCCCTGAATGCAATAAAAAAGTTGTTTCAGGGGCAGAAGGATTTATTTGCGAGAGTCATGGAAAAGTTTCCGCCGACAAGAGGGCTTTAATAAATTTTGTTTTGGACGATGGAACTGAAACGATGAAGGCTGTTGCTTTCCATGAAAAGCTTGAAAGTTTAGGATTAACTGATTTTGAAAATGCTGAACGGCTATTAAACCAAAGAGAAAATCTCTTAGGGAAAGAAATGGTTTTTAGCGGGAATATAAGAATGAACAAATTTTTTAACAACCCTGAATTTATTATAGATGAAATTAAGGATATTGATTTGGATGAAGTGGTAAAGGGATTAGAAAAATAAAATGCTTCAAAGAAAATTTTTAAGAATACTTTCTTTTTTCACTTTCCCTCTACTTGTTTTCTTATTCAGCTATTTTGTTCTTATGCCTCTTGATGCTTACGATCTATTCCCCTGGATTGACATACCGATGCATTTTATCGGGGGACTTTCTATATCTTATACCATTGTTCTTTTTTTCAACTTTTTTGAGGAAAGGAAATTTATGGAAATAAGAAAAGAATTTTTATATTTTATCTTTATTGTTTCCTCAGTCGCTTTAGTTGCCGTATTGTGGGAATTTTATGAGTTTTTTCTTAAATATTTTTTTAATGTTAACACACAGCCTAGCCTCGAGGACACTTTATTAGATTTATTTATGGGTCTTTTTGGAGGACTTTTTGGAAGCATTGTTTTCAGGAAGATTTAAATTATATTTTTTCTTGAATAAAAAATGCTGCTTAAAACACACCTTGCAATAACTCTATTTTTTATTTTACTTTTAATGGATGCTGTAGAAAATAAAATTGTTTTTTTAATTGTTGCGATAATAGCCACTTATCTACCTGATATTGATTCAAGATACTCAACTTTGGGAAGGAAAAAGATTAATAGAATTTTGCAAGTATTTACTAAACATAGAGGGATAATTCACAGCTATACTTTTCTTTTAACTATTACTTTATTTTTTGTTTTGTTTTTGCCAGTTGCAGCTTTAGGTTTTTTTCTCGGATATAGTTTGCATTTGCTCGCTGATTCGTTTACAAAAGACGGCATAAGACCTTTTTATCCTTTGAAAGCAATTTCTAAAGGAATGATAAAAACTGGCGGAAAAGTTGAAATGGGGCTTTTAGTTGGGCTGGTTTTTTTAGATATTATTCTTTTGTTAGTCAAGATTTCTAATGTTTTTTGAAATATATTTAAGGATTGTATAAATCCTTATAAACTTGGAATTTTTTTATAAATTTATGGCTAAAAAAGACGATTCTGAGGGCGTAGAAAAAATAAAAGGAGAGCCTGAGTTGACTGATTTGCCAGGAATTGGGCCGGCTGTTGCTGCGAAATTAGAAAGCGCCGGTATTTTTGATATGATGTCTTTGGCCGTTATGAGTCCTACTTCTTTGGGTGATGTTGCTGGCATAAGCAGCGCTGTTGCTAGAAAGGCTATACAGGCTGCGAGAGAAATGCTTAATTTGGGATTTACTGATGGAGTGGAGTTTGCCGAGAGAAGGGCTAATGTTAGTTACATAACTACAGGCAGCACAAATTTGAATGAACTTCTTGGGGGAAAAGGTATAGAGAGTAGATCTATCACGGAGGCTTTTGGGGCTTATGGTTCTGGAAAAACTCAGTTGGGGTTGACAATAGCTGTTAACGCCCAATTGCCTCTTGAAAAAGGAGGAGTTAATGGCAAGGCTGTTTTCATAGACACAGAGGGAACTTTCAGACCTGCGAGAATAAAACAAATTGCTCAAGCTTTGGAAGCGAATCCTGAAAAAGTTCTGAAAAATATTTTAGTTGCAAGAGCTTTCAATAGCGATCACCAAATTTTACTTTTGGAAAAAATAGGCGAGATGATTAAAAAAGGAGAGCCGATTAAATTAGTAATTATTGATTCATTGACTGCTCACTTCAGAGCTGAATTTTCTGGGAGAGGGCAATTGGCAGACAGGCAACAGAAATTGAATAGATATATGCATGACTTAATGAAATTGGCCGAAACTCATAATCTTGCTGTTTATGTTACAAATCAAGTAATGGCAAATCCTGCACAAATGTTTGGAGACCCAACAACGGCTATTGGCGGGCACATTGTCGGACATGCCAGCACTTATAGAATATATTTAAGAAGGGGCAAACAAGGAAGTAGGGTTGCAAAACTTATTGATTCTCCAAATCTTCCAGATAATGAAACAATCTTTTTTGTTACAGAAGCAGGTGTTGTTGATAAGGCGTAAGATAGTTACAATTAAGTATAATTTAAAAATAAACTTGCCTATTTCTATAAATCTATATGGCAAAATTTCAAAGAATTTATTGGAAAAAAGATTTTGATTGGAATAGCTACGCAAAACTATACAATGATTATACTAAATCAAAAAGAAATTATTATAACCTTTCATCTTTGGAGCTTATAAAATCAGTTAAACTTGGGGAGAATTTAAGGGTAGTTGATTTAGCTTGTGGTACTGGCGCTTTAACTAGTATTCTTAAAAATAAATATCCCAAGATAAAAATCTTTGCAGTTGACTTATCAAAAGAAATGCTCAAGTATTACAATAAAAATTTTAAGAGGGAGATTAAAACCGGTCAAATTAGAGTTGTAGAAGGAAATGCAGAAAGAATATCTTATTTAACTAAGGAATTATATGATGTTATATTTATTAGCTCTGCTTTATGGGATTTGGAATTGGATCCACTGATTAAGGACTTAAAGAAAATTTTAAAAAAAGGTGGAAAGATTGTATTTAATCTTCCAGCTTTAGTTGTAGAAAAAGAAAGAGGGTTTATTTATTTTATCGAACATTTTTTTAGAAAAACTTTGAAAAGCGATTTAATCTATAGAAGAATTCCCATAAAAATATTAAAAAGAAAGTTTGAAGATAAGGGGTTTAAATTAATTAAAATTAAAGATTATTCCTTTAATATGACCAAACCAAACATTAAATCTTTTTTTGATGTTTTAAGATATAGGTACCCTTTTATTTTATTTCCAAAAGAAATGCCTTATTCAGAAAAACTAAAGAGATGTACTGATATTTTTAACGATTCATTAAGATATGTTCCCCAAGAAGGACTTGAAGAGGAAGGTATGGTCTTTGTATTTGAGAATTTTTAATCATTCAATCAACTCATTTTTTCCAAACCATAAGGCAATTTCTTTTTTCGCGTTTTCTGGAGAATCTGAGGCATGAATTACATTTTCAAAACAATCGATTTTTGTATGAACTCTGCCGTATTTTCCTCTAATTGACGAAGGATGGGCTTCTTCAGGGTGAGTGGCTCCTGCAAGCTCTCTTACTTTTTGAATAGCGTTTTCTCCTCTGTAAACTATTGCTATGACATTCTCGTTATCGTGCATTTTTCCTGTTAGATGTTTGATTAATTTTTCAAAGAATGGTTTGTCTTTAAGTTGTTCGTAATGTTTTTCAGCTAGTTCTTTTTTTACTTTGACTAGTTTCAAACCAATCATTTTCAAATCCAACTTATAAAGTTCGGTGATTACATCGCCCGCCAGCTTCTTTACCATCGCGTCCGGTTTTATTAAAACAAGAGTTTTTTCAATCATGAAAAGTTTTGTGATTGATAGTTTATAAGTTTTATTGAAAAAATATATATTGTTTGATACTTTCATAAGTGAGATGGTGACGTCTTATATAGTCATTAAATTTAAATACCTCTATTTCATAATTAAACCATATTGAAGAGGTAAGATGAGGAAAGAGGTTGAGATGAATAAACGAAATTTTTTGTTGGGAGTATTCGCTTTCGCAATATTAGTTGGCTTGTTGGCAGAGGTCAGTGCTATTGCCGTGGGAAATGTAACTTTTAATGCTAACGCATCTGCACAGTATGATGAGGGAACTTTCTTTGTTAATTGGACTAATAACAGTATTGATAGCACTTATAGAGTCTTTATATTTAATGTTACTACTAACACTCTTTTTCAAATAGCAACAAATAATAGTGCTACTGCAGGAGCGGGACCTTGGACATACGGAGTTAACTATACTAATACCACAGAAGGAAATTATACTTTTATAATTGAAGCTGTAAATGCAAGCGGCAACACTAATTCTACGAATATTTCAATGTACGTTGATAGAACTGCTCCTGCTATTACTTTACCTGCATATACTAATGCAACTGCAAAAAGGAATACAGATGATTTAACATTAAATATTTCTGTTATTGACGCTTCATCCGGAACAACTGGAAGCGTATGTTTAATTGATGTAAACGGAACAGGCAATCAGAGCGTTGCTGTAAGTGGTGGATGGTGCAATAGTACTACAATAGATTTAGCTGGTTCAACTGACGGAAACAAGACAATAAAAGTTTATGTTAATGATACTGTGGGTATTTTAGGATTAAATAATTCCTTTGCTGTTTTGGTTGATACGACTGCTCCAACAGTAGGCCTACCTACTTATACTAATGGGACATCGAAGAAAAATACTCAAAGCTTAACATTAAACATTTCAATTAGTGATGCGACTTCTGGTTTAGCAGGAGGCATATGCATTTTTGATGTTAATGGAACAAATCAAACTCTTGCAATATCTGGTGGCTGGTGTAATAGCACCGCTATAGCGTTAACTGGTCTGTCGGACGGCAATCGGACAATTAAGGTTTTTGTTAATGATTCTGCAAATAATATAAAACTAAATAATTCTTTTGTTGTTCAAATAGATACTACAGCGCCATCAGCAACTGCGAGCTGTACTCCTGAAACTGTTAATTCTGGTGATGTTGTTACTTGCACTTGCTCTGGCTCGGATGCGACATCGGGAGTAGCTTCTAGCACAGCAACATCAACACCAAGTACATCTAATACTGGAACTTTCTCATATTCTTGTACAGTCACGGATAATGCAGGAAACTCTGCGAGTAATTCAGATTCTTATACTGTTGAAATAGGTGGAGGAACAAGTAGTAGTGGTGGAGGAGGGGGCGGAGGATCATCTACTTCTTTCTGGACAGCAGGAACTTTTTCAGTTTCCAATGAACAAATTACTCAAGGTCACTCTACACAAATTTCTGTCAAACAAAGAGTAAAAATGCAGATTTCAGATGAAGATCATTATGTTGGTGTGAGAGAAATTACTTCAACGTCTGCTAAAATAGAAGTATCAAGCACTCCCCAAGAGAAAACTATTGCTATTGGGGAAGAATGGAAAGTAGAAGTTACAGGAGATAATTATTATGATTTGAATGTCAAATTAAATTCTATTGAAAACAACAAGGCAAGCATATTTATGTTGTCAATTCATGAACTGATGCCTGTTGTCGAAGAGCCAGTTGAGGAAGAGGTAGTTCAGCAAGAGGAAACTCCTTCAATTACTGGGGAAGCAATTGGAGATACGGAAGGAGGCTCTAATTTATTGTGGTTGTGGCTTTTAATAGCTGCAATAGTGGTTGGGTTTGTAATTTGGGCCATAAAAAGAAATAAACATTGAAACATTAAATGTTGAATTTGAGAGAGCTCTGAGATTAATTCTTATATGATGGGTGATCAAAAATAGTTGCGTATTGTTTACTACATTCTTGTATGAAATAACAACAAAATATTTAACTTTGCTTTTTTATGGTTTATAATGGAAGAAATTGATCCTGTGCAATTGGCTAAGGATACTGAAATATGTAAAAATTGTACTAATATTGTTGTAGGTAAAGGAAATGAGAATGCTGATATAATGTTTGTTGGCGAAGCTCCAGGCAGAAATGAAGATGAGCAGGGTTTGCCCTTTGTAGGAAAAGCAGGCAAAAATTTGGATGGGATGTTAGGAAAAGTTGGGCTGAGTTTAAATGATGTTTACATAGCTAATATTTTAAAATGCAGGCCTCCCGAAAATAGAGGTCCTCTTCCAGAAGAAATTAAAGCCCATACCCCCTGGCTTGTGAAACAGGTTAAAGAAATCAAACCGAAAGTTATTTGTTCCTTAGGCAATTATGCCACCAAGTTTTTTCTTGC
>CAYHJV010000018.1:0-11774 GCA_964357045.1 Candidatus Woesearchaeota archaeon
TTTGCTCTATAAAAAAACAAAATACACCTAAAACCATTTGGCTTGAAAGTTGTTGTGAAATTAATGCCTGAAATTTTAGATGTATTATAATGCCCTGTTTGATTATCCAAAATCGTTTTGAATGTTTGATTTAAATGCCATCCTGACCAATTTCCATATAAGTTTAAGCTGGTTAATCCACTTCCTACAGCGTCGCACTTAAATTGAATATTCCCATTTGCAAAATTTGCATTATTATCAGGAGAAACTAAAGTGACCTGGGGGGGAATTCTATAACTCGTTATGTTTATATTATCCCACCTGCAGAATTCATCTATATTATTATTGCACTTAGCCCTTATATGAACATTAGAGGTAAGTTTAATAAAAGAAGAAATGTTAATATAGTAAAGATTAAGCCCGTTTGTACCATCCTGTATAATATTAACCCAATTTACGCCACTATCATTGCTTACATCGATATAAATAAAGTCTGTAGAAAGAGGGTCCATTCCTGAACTGTTAACCTCAAAACTAAGATTAGCATAGCTGATTTTAGGATCAAATAGGTTTATAGGACCATAACTCATAATCTTATTATTAGAATTTGAAACAGCACACCTTTGAAGTGAATCAGGAGCCCAAGAATTAGTATCCACAGTCCATTCACTTATACTAACACAATCCTCAAAAAACTCCCCCACAGGAGTTAATGGATCCACAATATGATCAAACTCAACATCTCCATCTAAAACTAAAATATCAAAGGTGTCCTGTTCTCCTATTAAATTTGTAAGGAAAATTTTATTGTATTCATTATCAATCAAACTTGTAAATTCAGCAACAACTTCACTTCTGTTGAATTCATAAACTTCAATTCTAGGTGTTCCATTTACAGTTCTTGGGTAGAGTGTTATATCATTAGTTGAAGTTAAATTCTTTTCAAATGTAACCCTTACGTAATGTGAAGCTGGAATTGTCTCACTCCAGTTTCCATCTAACTCTTTTACTTCATTATAAATATTTGAAATAAAAGTTCTGTTCTCATTAAGATGCTCTGCTTTTGTTATTACTATTATTTCAAAAGTTTGATTGCTCAACTTAGGTACAATCCACTCAACATAATCATAAATTCCATTTCCATCTAAATCTTGAACACTCTGTGGTAAAACAAAAGTGTTCTGCTCCCGCCAGAAAATAGTTACACTACCTGGACTTTTTATATTTAAACTCTCCGGCAGGTTGGTGAAAGCCAAAACGTTTTTATAATGAATTGTTTCAGGGCCGATAATTTTAACTTCTTTTCCATTTTCAATATCTTGTTCAATTGAGTATGGAGCAGGTGTTGTATACTCAATTGAATATTCTTTAAAGTTCGCATCAAGAACAACTTCTTTAGAATCTATTTTCTCTTCTGTTGTAAAAACTCCAGGAGTTTGTCCGCCAATATCAGTTACAGCACCGCCTGAAATGCCTGGAATTATATCTTCTGATAAAGTTTTATTCGGTTCCGTTCCATTTGGCTCGATCTCTTCTGAATCATTAACTGTTACAGAAACATCAAACTCTCCTTCAGAAGTACTAGTTTCATTTGTTGTATTTGTTTCATTCACAAAATTAATTGAAGGTTGCTCAACAATTTCTTCCCGTGAATCTTCGAGCAATTCTTCTTTTTCTACATTAACATTTATATTTTCTGCTTCTTTAGGAATTTTAATTCTGAACTCTCCTTTTTTATCAGGATTTATTATCTTCTTCCATTTAACTGGTTGATTAATTACGGCGGGAAATTGGATATCTTTTGTAAAGTTAATAGCATTCACTGTTGTTTCATTCTGTCCTGGAGTTGTCTCATTCAAAATCAAAATTTCTTTAGACTCTTCTACAGTAATTGTCTTAGTAGCAGAAGTTAATTCTTCTCCTTGATAAACAAAACTGACAATAAATCCTCCCTCTTGGGCAACAATTCCTAAATTGTTTAAACTTATAGAAATTATAAAAGTTTCATCAGTCAAATAATCCAAACCAAAACCATTTTCTATCCCAGAATAATCAGTTGTGACAATAATTGTGTTGCCACTTTGGTCAATTTTTACAGGTTGCGTTGAGTAAACAATCTCAATTGTTTTACCAGATTCTAATTCCAAAATAAATGGTTCTGAAAAAGATGCCTCGGCATTTATTAAATTTTCATTCTCGCCAACAACCTCTCCGGTTATACTTAGTTCTGAACTTGAACTCCCTGAAGATTCGGGAGCAGAAGGTTCAACAGGAGTAGAATCACCTATGGAATCAGTGGCAGTTCCTGATTCACTTGGAATTTCAACCTGTTCTTCAGATGCTGACTCTTGTTGTGTCTCATCGACAGGAATTTCAGAAGGAGTTTCCGCAACAGGTTGTTCATTCGGAATCTCCTCTATTGGCGTTTCAGTTGGTTCTTGAGAAGGTTCCTCAACAATAGTTTCGCTAGGTTCTGGTAGGGGTATTTCCTCTGTCTCATTTGTATCATTAACACCAGCCTCAATTGGAATGCTCGGCTCTTCAGTCTCTTCTCCTTCTTCAGAAATACCTCCTTCTTCTCCGGAAACTATCACTTCATCAACAATTCTATAGCTAAAAGTCACACTCGGATAAATTATTTTCTCGCCTAGAATACCATAACCATCTCCACTCCCGAGAACTTCTTTATTTTCAACATAAAAATCTCCAACAACTTTCTCTCGATTAGCCAAATCCATTAATTTAAACTCGCTTACAGAGCCAGCATTGTCAATAATCACCTGCGAATCAGCAGGAAATAACTCGCCGTTTTTCAAAATAAGTTTTACGTCACCCTTAATTAAATCTCCTTGTCTATAAACATCTTGAACATCTACAGAAACTTTGCCAGTTAAATTTAAATTCAATAAAAAAAGTAGGTTAACGCTCAAAGCTAAAATTAAAAAAGTTAAAAATCCCGCGACAAACCAAAAATTCTTAGAGGGTTTTCTTGAGGTCCCAAGAAAATTATGTTCGTGGTGAAAATGTTTGTTGTCCTCGTGTTTTCCGTGATAAGTAGTTATTACCCTACCATCTCTCTTAACATTATGATAAAGGTAAGGCCCATAAAGCTTTCCCCCTCTTTTAATATATTTTTTATAGACCATTATAAGACAACCTACGGTTTTCTTAACAGTCAACTTTCCCTTAAGTTTGTACTCAAGGTTAATGACCTCTTTTTTCCCTCAAAAACCTTTAGAAAATATGGTAGGGTAACTATTTAAAGATTTTTGTTAAAATAAAAAGAATGAGCCTGCACGGATTTGAACCGTGGACCCCTGCCTCTCTTAGACAAATCTACGAGATTAACAGTCCTAACGAACTGATTTCATATAAGAGCAGTGCTCTAAACCAGGCTGAGCTACAGGCTCGTTCCACTCGCCCTCACTCGCTTCCTCATTCTCCAGGAAAGAGCTACAGGCCACTAACATAAAACAACGTGGAGTTATAGATATTTAAATTTACCTGAAAATAAAATTCAAAATGTTTAAAAACCTTATACCCTTTAATTATAAAAGATGGCGAAAAGAAAACAAAAAGAAGATAGTAGTGACGATTCGAGGTTGTTCGCTTTTATTGCAACTTTCTTAAGCATAATTGGTTTTATAATTGCATTGATATTTAAAAAAGAAGATAAATATGTAATGTTCTATGCAAAACAATCTTTAGGATTATTTATCGTTTATTTAATTTCCTTGATTGCAATGATAATTCCCTTAATAGGGGATTTTATTTCTAGAGTAATGAGTGTGGTATTCATTGTTCTCTGGATTTTCAGCTGGATCTATTCCTTAAGCGGCAAGACGAAAAAAGTGCCAATAGTTGGAAAATACGCAGATAAAATAGATCTTTAGTTAGCTTTTTAAAGCATTTTCGTTATTTAATTCTAGATGTGTAGTATTTAGCCCCGTTAGTTCAGAGGCCAAGAATACGGCCCTTTCACGGCCGGGACCCGAGTTCGAATCTCGGACGGGGCGTTTTTATTTGGCTGTAAGCCAAATGTTAATTGTTCTTATTGGGAGATTCTGACGAAGAGAGTTCGAATCTAACAAACTCTTTAAACTTCTTTTTCTTTATTTTTCCATGAGACCTAAATACAAGTTTTCATCACACAGAACAAGGAATTTAAAGAACATAAAAAAACAAAGGCAAAAATATCCGGATTTAGTTGAAAAAATAATTGGAAATTCTGATGTCATACTGGAAATTCTGGACGCGAGATTCATAGAAGACACAAGAAACAAAAACATAGAAAAAAGAATTATCGACGCAGGTAAAAAAATAATATATGTAATAAATAAATCAGATTTAGTAAATGAAAGAATTCAAACGGAACTTTATCCAAGTATAAGAACCTCATGTAAAGAAAGAAGGGGAATAAAAGAACTAAGAGATAAAATAAAAGAAGTTGCCAGTAAGATAAAAAAGGAGAATAGAATTGTTGTAGGAATATTGGGTTATCCTAACACAGGAAAAAGTTCATTGATAAACTTATTAATAGGAAAAAATTCAGCGAAAACAGGCTCAGAAGCCGGTTTTACAAAAGGATTGCAAAAATTAAAGCTAACTTCTAATATAATGCTACTCGATAGTCCGGGAGTTATTCCTCAAGAAAAATATTCTGGACATGATAAAGAGTCAATAACAGAGCAGATAAAAGTCGGTGCAAAATCTTACAATCAAATTACAGATCCAGAAACGATAGTGATAAAACTTATGAAAAACTATCGTCAAGTCTTCGAAAATTACTATAAAATTAACGCTGGAGAAGACCTTGAGGAATTTATAGAAAAATTAGGAAGAAAATTAAACTTTCTAAAAAAAGGTAATCAGGTTGATGTTGACAAAACCTCAAGAAAAATGCTGAGAGATTGGCAGGAAGGAAAAATCAGAGTGTTATAAAAGAGAATAATGAGTTAACAATTTTCATAATGAAACAACAAAAAATGGGAAGAAAACTCTAACAATTTCTTCCTTAAATTTTATCTTTTTCATATTCTTTTTAACAAAAATTATTCCTTTAAAAACCCCAATTAAAAAAAAGAACGCTCCGCTAAGCACAAAAAATAATTTAAATCCGTTGTAGAGTATCAAGTAAATACTACCTGATTGAAAACTAACCCCAAGATATGAGAATAAATCTACATTATTTAACATTAATTGCCCCTCAACAAAATGAATATTAAATAAAACAAAAGTAATTCCTCCTATGATCAAAGCATTAAAGACGTACTTCAAAGGATGATAATTCTTTTTATAATAAACTTTAATAAAACCCCAATTCTTTGTTTTGATAACTGTTTCAACATACCTACCTATACCTAGAAAAGGAAAAATTAAAACTTGTGATAAAGAGTAAAATGGGAATAAAAACATATACTTACTTCTAATTTCCCAATTAGTAATAAAAGTTAAAAATATATAAAATAAGAAAAGAAAAGGAAGAATGTACCAGTGAATAAACAATTCATAAATCTTTAATGGCAACATTAAGAAAATTATTAAGGTAAAATAGAGAGCGTAAATTGGGCTGGCAAGATTGGTATGCACATTAATAATAGAGTGCCTAAATGCTCCACAGAACCAAGAGAATCTTTGTTTTACTAGTTTAGGATATGTCTCCGGAACATCTGTATAAAATGTTGCTGGAATATACCCTACTTTCATCCCTGTTAAATTAGCTATTTTCCCTATCTCAATATCTCCCCCATTAAAAAACATAGAGTGTTTCTTCATTATTTTCTTCAAGCTCTTTCTCTTCCCAATCATTGCAGCTCCACTAGTTAACCAAGGATAAACTTTTCTAGATTTCATAGCCATGGAATATTCAATATATTGTAAATTCTCTGTAATTGTCTTTTTCTTTGATGGAACTACCCTAAAAGAAGCTAAATCGTAACTGTTTTTCTCCATTTGACCAACAAGGGTAGAAATATCAGATTTACATGTGGTATCTGCATCCAAAAAAATAACATATTTTGCATTCAAAATCTCGACGGCCTCTCCAAGAACATAATCGTGTGCTAACAGTGTTTTTTGATAGATTTTCCAAGGATTCTTATTTCCTTTGTCAAACTCAGTTTTTAAGATCCTAAATCCATTTTTTCTCGCAATTTTATATAAATCTTTATAGAACTTTCCAGATTCTAAATCTGTAGTACAAAGTACAACTTTTTCTTTATATTTTTTAAGAAAATTGATATTGCTAAGATATTTAGCATCATTAAAAATAGGAATAAGTATAACAAAATCTTCATATTTTTGTTTATAATCTAATTTCTTACAAGGCAAAAAATTCGTAAACGTACATCTAAGATCAAAAAAAGTCAACCAAGGTAACAACATTTTATTCCCATCCTGATAATTCAGAATTAGGCTTCTGAAATGCCATCGCCTCAAAATTCTCATTTATTAAATCTATTTAAATGTTACGCCTGTGTCACTCCTTATTTTTAATGAATGTTACGCCCATGTATCATGAATAGGATATTTAGGAAAAAAATATTTTTCAAGAAAAGTAAACTAAGAAAACATGTTTGGGATAAGCTGATTGAGATAAAAACAGCCACAGAGATAGCTAAAGAATTAGGGAAACATAGAAGTTCAGTAAGCAGAGTTCTGTTAGATATGAAAAAAGAAGGTTTAGTTAAATGTATTAATCCTGAAGACAAGAGTTTTAGGCATTATGTTAGAAAGTAGTTTTCACAACCCCTTAACCATATAACTACCCCATATCCCTAAGTTTCTTGATATTTTTCTTTAGAAAAACAAAAACTTTTTCTGCATATTCCTTATCAAGCATTGTGCCATAATACAGCATACCGTTTCTGAAAAATCTTATTTGGTCGGCAAATTGAACATCTTTCTCATCAAAACCTAATACTCTAAGGAAAGAAACTTCTGCTTCGTGCGCCTTAAACCCCGAAGCATTATACCCTCTTAAAAACATTTTAGATCTTACAATCTCCATTAAAATATCGTGGCAGTCTTTAATAACAGAATTAGCAGTTTTATCACTTATTCCGATTTTCTCAACTTTTTCGTTTAATACCTCCAAAGAATTTTTGGCTTCGTTTATCAAAAATTCTGCTCTTGATTTGTCAGGGCTTTGTTTTTTAACAACTCCCTTTTTTATAAATTCCTCAAAATTTTTTATCGGCTTCATATTTCGACTCCTCCGACAAGTACAATTCCATTAAATATATTCTCTTTTAAATTTTTATGAATTTTCTTAAATGACTGATAAAAATTAATAAATATTTTTCTCTCTAGTTTTTTATCAAACTCAGTTAAATTAACATGTTTTTCTTTTCTTCCAACGACAGCAATATCAATATCTGAGTTTGAGATGTCTTCGCCTCTTGAGTAGCTTCCAAAAAGAATTATTGTTGCTCCTGCAAATTCCTTCTCAAGAAAATCGGCCAACCCCGATTCATAAATCAACCTTAAATTTTCAACTCTTTTTAACTGCATTGCCTTATTATTATCTCTGTTTAACTCAATAGCCCATCTTTTTGATTCTTTGTCCTGCTCTACTTTTATAAGCCCTTCTTTTTCTAATCCTGGAATCGCCTTCATAACTGCTGGCTGCGAAACTCCTAAAAACCTTGCAATGCCTCTTTGATTTAACGATATTCCAGCTTTCACAAGTAAGAGTCTTAATATTTCCTGCTGGAGAATTGTTAACTTTAGTTTATATATATTTACCATAATTAACATATGTTAGCTTAAGTTTATAAAGCTTTAGTTTTTTCACAACTCCTTAACCATATAACTTCCCTCTAACTCGTAGGCTAACTTTCTGTAATATTCCCTGACGCCAACTCCAGAAATAACTGCAATTTTTTTAAATCCATTTTCGCGAGCAATTTCCTCTGCTTTTTGCATTAAAATCTTTCCCATCCCTTTGTGTTGTGACTCAACATCCATCTTGCTTTTTTGTCCTAACTTAAGAGATTGACCATAGACATGTAACTCTCTAACTAACGCGCAATTCTTTAGTTCATCTAAAAAATTTTCTTTAGGAAATCTCAATCTTAAAAGTCCAAACAAAATGTCGTCTTGATTAACCATCTCCAAGAAAAATTCTTTCCCATGAGAAGCATTGTATTCTGTAATTCTCAAGATTAATTCCTGATTTAAATTCTCCTGATTAAATCCAACCTCCCTCATTCTTATCTCGTAAATTTTTTCCTTAGAACTTCTCAAGCCCTCTTCTAAATCCTTTCTTAAATCAAGTCTAACAACGCCGTCAATTAATTTTTCCTTGGGAAATTCTCTCATCATTCTCATAACCCTGCAGTACCTAGGAATTACCTTCATCATTTTTCCTAAAAGTTCTTGAGTTTGTTCTCTAGAGTAAGGCTTAAAATTAATTAGTTTGTAAGTCCTCCCCAATGGAGAATCCTTAACGACCTGGCAAGGATAAATTTTAAGCTGGTCCGGCCTAAAATTTTCGCTGTCAAAAATCTGTTTGAACATTTCCATATCTTTTTCAGGATTTGATCCAGGAAGCCCAGGCATTATATGATACCCTAATTTAAAACCCGCATCCTTCAATCTTTGCGTCGCCTCAACAACATCCTTCACTTTATGCCCCCTATTTGTCTTTCTATAAAGTTCATCATCTGGCATTTGCACACCAATCTCAACTCTCGTAGCTCCAAACTCTCGCATTCTTTTTATCTCATCGACAGAACAATTATCAGGCCTATTCTCAATACACATCGCAACACATCTATTCTCTGAATTTTCATTAATCTTCTGCGCCTGGCTTAAATTCTCTGAATCTTTTCCATTTAGCGCATCATAGCATCTTTTAATAAACCAATATTGATAATCAACTTCATACTGCAAAAAAGTTCCACCCAAGATTATCAATTCTATTTTTTCGGTCGGATGATTCATTGCTTTCAAAGCA
The DNA here is from genome assembly GCA_964357045.1 of Candidatus Woesearchaeota archaeon. Taxonomy (GTDB): domain Archaea; phylum Nanobdellota; class Nanobdellia; order Pacearchaeales; family GW2011-AR1; genus CAYHJV01. The sequence goes on from CAYHJV010000018.1 coordinate 8,939, forward strand.
TTTAATCTGTGTTTAACTTGTTTGTAAGGATCGTACTGTAAAGAAGCGGCCCTCATTATTGCAGGACTTTTATCTGTGTAGCTCTGAGGAACAAAATCACCACCAGGACAATAAATGCAAGTTCCATGATCGCACTTTCTAGGCTTAAGAACAACAGTTAAAGGTGTGACTCCCGAAATAGTTCTAACTGGTTTTTTAACTTGTTCGCCTTCATACAATTTTGTCTTGTAAGCCATATAAATTATGATAGAAAGACCTTTAAAGTATTTTCTATTAGTATTATTGTAAATTTAATAAATTAGGATGACGCCTAAAATTTATAAGACAGTTTCTCCAGCAATTTTCACAGGGCTTACTGCCTTAATTATAAATTGTGATTCGTCAAAGTTGAAGGATATTGGAAAAGAACAAAGAAACCAAGAAGAACAAGACACAATAAACACAGTTGACTTTAACAATGGAATTCCCTCGGAAGGATGGGAATATTTCGGATCATCTGTCATTGAATATTTAAAAGAAAGAGAAATTAAATACAAGCGAGCGTGATTATTCCAACCTTAAAGACTTTATCCATTTATGGCTAAAAACACCTTTAGGCATTTTTTTTATTTTTCTAGATTCTCCCTCCACAAAGTAAGTGAAGGACATCATATTAGCATCCTTGTCCATATCTGCGGCCACAAGTTTAGTTCTTGTAACACCGACACTATTCAAGAAATCTCTAACTTTTATCTCTTCAACCAACCCCTTAGTTTTAATTATCAATTTAGTTCTATAAGATCCTACTCCCTCTCTCTCAAGATATTTATCGAACAAAACAATAATCCAAATAAAAGAGTAAAGTGAAAGCCCTAAGAAATAATCGCCTATTCCAATAGCAACACCGAAAACGGCAAACGCCCAGATTGTAGCTGCAGACGTAAATCCAAATACTTTATCTCCTCCTCTTATCAAAGCACCAGCTCCTAAAAAACCTATACCTGTTATTATCGCTGCAATTAAAGAAGTAGGATTCTCTGCATCAAAATTCAAAGCAATTATAGAAAGCGTGCAAGCTCCAATCGCTACAAAAATAAAAGTTCCAAATCCAACGTGTTTATTCGACTTTTGCCGTTCATATCCAAAAATAGAAGAAAGCAAAAAAGTCACAAAAAGTTTAATGATTATGCTAATGTCCATAATCCCACAACAAAAATTAGCTTTAAAATGGTTTGTAATCACTTAAAGTTAATAATAATTTAGAAAGAATTTGTTGATTTAAGTATTCACCCAAGACACGAGAACATTGAAAATAAAATTATTAACAATTTAAATATGTTCGTATCTTATAATGTATAATAAGAATTATAAGTTCCTATTGAAAAATTCGATTATTCTTTTTTCATATTCTGGATTAGAAATAGATGCGCCATGATCTCCTTTTATTAACCATAATTCTGTTGTATTTTTGTTCGAGGCTTCATAGAGAAGCTTGCTATTCTCTACTGGAATTTGAGTATCTTCTGTTGCATGGATCAGGAGGATAGGGGCTTGGATGTTGGGAATTTCTTTAAGAGGAGAGATTTTTGATGTGTTTATTCTGAGAGAAATGAACGCATAGAGTTTTGTGAGCCAAATAAAAGGCATTTTTGTTATTGATGGAAAAATAAAGTAGGTTCTTTTGATCATTTTGTCAATGTTAGCGTAGGAGGAGTCTGCGACAATTGCCTTTATTTGTGGAGAGTTTGTCATGAGGATCGTGGCTGCTCCTAAAGAGAAGCCAAGGCTCCCTATCTTGGTGAAATTCCGTTGTTTCAGGAAGGCAACAGCTGCTTTGAGGTCTTTTTGTTCGTGATAGCCAACAGAAGTGTATTTACCCTGACTTTCGCCAAAATATCTAAAATCGAAATAAAGAAGATTAAAGTGATCTGCGAGAAAATAGGTAGCCTGCATAATGTTGCCTTTGTCAAAGGGATAGCCATGAAGGATGATAAGAACTTTGTCTGTTTTGTTGTTGGGAATGAACCAGCCTTTGATAAGGAGATTATCTTGTGTTGTGAATGAGATGGACTCGTAGTTAAGACTAAGGTCTTTTGGAGTGATGACGGTGGTGTATCTTGGAGGGTGGATGGATAGGAGGAAATTCAGGAATGAGAAGAGAAGTATGAATCCTAAGGTAATGAGGATAATGATAAAAGTGTTGTGCATAACTCCTTAAGGAAAATGGGGATTTAATCTTTTCGTTTTTCAGGTTCTGTGAAATCTTCGGTTGATAAAATCAATAAAAACCTAATTTTTAAACATAATTATTCTGTATTATAACATGAAAACCAAGAAACCAAATCAGCAAGAAGTTTGGAATAAAATTGCCAAGGAGTGGTATGAGTTTAAAGATAAAAATAAAGATAATAAAAATAAATTTGAACACAGCGTAACAAAATTCCTTAAAGAACAAAAAGGAAATATTCTTGATTTAGGTGCAGGCACAGGAAGGTATCTGCAAAAAATAAAAAGAGGAAAAATGTGGCTTGTAGATTTTTCTGAAGAAATGCTAAAGATTGCGAAGAAAAAATCCACCAAACTCAAAATTCCTGCTGAATTTGTAGTTTCCGAAGCATATAATCTTCCATTTGAAGATAGTTTCTTTGAGGGGGCAATTTGCATTTGTGTTCTGCATTGTATAGAAACTCCTTGGAACAGAAAAAAAACAATAAAAGAAATTTTCCGCGTCTTAAAACCAGGAGCTAAAGCCAAGATTAGTACATGGGATAAAGAAAGCGGGCGTTTTAAAAATAAAGAAAAAGAATCTTATATAAAATGGACTGACAAAGGCTCAAGATATTATTATTTTTTCACG
>CAYHJV010000019.1:0-11312 GCA_964357045.1 Candidatus Woesearchaeota archaeon
ATAACTCGGTTATCTGGCGTATTCAACTTGCTTAAAAGATATGCACTTTGGCTCTGTCCTGTTCCCATCTCGTTAAAGTATATTTCTTTTCCTTCATTAGTAATCAAAACACCTTTGATTAGGTCAACTTGATCAACCCCATATTCCTTATTTATGTGTCTGTAGAATTCTATTCTTTTTCCGAGATATCTGAAGAGAACCCTATTATATTCTTTTTGCCCGTCAGATATCTTGAGCGAGGTGTTTGGTTTTTTTAAATAATTTAAATAATTGGAAAATTTATTTTTCAATTTTCCTTGTAATTCATCCGCTTTTTCAAATAAAATATTAAGTTTATCAAATTGATCTTTATACTTATGAGGTTTGGCATCTTTTAGTTTACTTAACTCATTTTTAAAAAGTTCATTAGTACTGTTCAAACTAAGCAATTCATTATTTTTTTCTTTAACAAAGTTTGACAATTCTGAAATTTTTAATAGAAGTTCTTTTTCATTATATTTTCCATAATTTTTAATGGTTTTTCTTTCAAAATTGAACTTTTGAGGGTCTGGAGCTCCTTTCTCCATAAAAAAGTTCTTATAATAATCTGACTTCTTTTTATATTCAGCGTGTTTATCTTCTAACTCTTGGAGTTCTGAGCCCTTTTTTAATTGTTTTGAGAATAAGTCTCCTTTTTCTTTTTTTATATCTCTTAATGTATTAAAATATTCTATTTCAATTAGATTTTTATTTGCCGTGAATTCATTCAAGAGAGTAAACAAGGTTTCTACGTCTTCAATTTTTTTAATTAGTGCCTCTTCTTTTCTTAGACTATTTTTTAAATCAGTGACCAATTCAAATATCGTTTTATTTACCACCGGCAATGAATGATCAAAAGGTAGATATTTTTCAAGAACACCTATAAGCTCACGATATAAGTTTGTTTGTTTATAAGAATCATCTTTTTCAAATTTATCTTTAAAGAGAGCTGCATCTTCCCTCATGTCTGTTAAAAGTTTATCCAGAACCTGTGGAAAGCTGAGATCTTCACTCACTTTTTCTAACTTTAATTTTGAGAACGCTATTACAGAGTTTGTTTTTTGGAAACCCAAATTGTGAAAAAGGTTTGATAAATTTATTTGTATATTCTTCATCGCCTCTAATTTTTTTAGCAACATCGGATAAAAAGTGGTATAATCTTTTTCAGTGTAATGTTTTTTTACTTCATAGTCATTCTTTGTTTGCTTATTAACCATCATTTTATTCCATGTTTTTGATCTCTGGTCATTATAAAAATTATAATATTTGGCATAGGTTGCCTTTTCTAATTCTTCAAGAAGATCTTTATTATCTTTAATTTCATTTTTCAGACCCACCAATCTTTTTTCTTTTTCATTTATCTTTGAAGTTAAATCTCCTATTTTATTAGGGTCTGAAGATGCAGCAATTTCACGAATTATATTCCCAATAAAACTCTTCAAACTTTCTACTTTTTCCCCATATCTCCTTTGCATTTCATCTACCTCAGAAGTTATTTGAGTTATTCTTGTTAAAGGGTTTTCAGGTATATCATAAATAAGATTGTATTTTTTAAGGAAAAGATCTTTTCCTATTCTATTTCTTTTATTGTCAGAAATTTCATATATGTCTATGTCATCTGTCTCCGAATCTTTTTTTTCTACAATAAGACTGATTCCAGTTTTTTTATCCTCTAATGTTATCTTAAAAGTCACTCTTTGTCTATCTTTGTTAAGTAAATGTGCCATCTTTTTTTTCAAGGCCTCAGCAATTTCATCTTCCCCTTTATCTAAGCCATGTAGTCCGAGAGCTATCAAATTTAAAAGTGTACTTTTACCAGAAGAATTAGGGCCTTCTATATAAACAACATTATCTAACTCTTTTGGAATTTTTTCTGGTTTAAATGTTTCAATCTCTCCATTTTTTCCATACCTTTTTATCTCATAATCATAGATTATCATTTTAATTCTTTAAGCATCTCTTCTACTATCTGCGAGTTATTTTTTTCTTTTATTACGCAGCCCATAATCTTTTTCTCTACATTATCTTCGCTTAGTAGATCTTCAAACAATTCAGATAAGATGTCGTCCCCATTACCCATTTTATTTTTCCAATACTCCTGCCAAAGACAATGGAAATTTAAGTATCTTTAACTGAGGTAAATCATAGATTGATGCAAAGGCAAAACCCTTTTTCAATCCCTCTAACTCCTCATAAGTAGCCGTGATTCCATGATTTTTCAATGAACTTTGATCCGATTTAAAAAATATTTTAGTGTTAATTACAGAAGATAATCCGGATGGCATGTCCATAGGATTTTGGGAGGAAAAAACAACACCAATTTTATTACTTCTACCAGTTCTACAGATAGTATCCAAATCCCCCAACGCTTCTATTGAAGCATTTGAATTATAAAAAGTGTGAACTTCATCAATAACAATCAAAATTGGAACGTTTGATTCTTTATTACCCTTCGCTTTGACTATCCTACGCAATAGGTCTCTTAAAAGTATTGAGCCAAATAAAGGACTTGGAACTACATTTATCACAGAAATCTTTCCTTTTTGAAGAATATCCTTTTCAGAGATAGACTCTGCATTATTGTCATCAAAATAGACCATTACGTTATTGAGATTCCTTAGTATACTATCATATGTCCCCTTATGCAGAGGCAAGACACTTTCATCGCCTCTTGAATTGAGTGTATTAAATTCTCTTCTATCTCCACATTCTTTAAAATATTCCACGAAATCCTTAAATTTGCTTTCTTCTCTGGAAGTATCAGTCTCCTTTTCTTTCCAGTATCGGAAAATGTCTGGAAGGTATTGGGCTCCCATGTCAGATATATTTTGAATAATGCCCGTTAGGGCCTCTGGCTCAATCTCTGAAACGTTCAATGTAATTTTTTTGCATACCTCTTTTGATATTTCTTCAGTATCTTCAATTTTTGAGGTAGAAGGATAGTAAATGGTATAGTTTGCTACCCCATGAGGTTCTTGAGCAATAGATTTCCACTCTTCTTCATTTGAAAGCTTGGAAGTCTTGGATGGTTTATCTAAGCTTAGGAAATCCCTTTCTTTGACATTAATTACCAACGCAGCTCCTTCCATCTGTTCTACAAAATATTGAGAGAGATACTTTGTAGCCACCGTCTTGCCACTACCTGTCTTTCCACAGATGAACATTTGGTGATAAAACATATCTTCAGGTAGATTTGTTTTTATAAGTTTTCCATTCTCATCTTTTAAGATTTGGTTTTCTCCAGAATAAACAGTTCCCATGAATACTGGAGGTCCTTTATTTTCTGATCCCCCCAGAGCCATATCAATTTCTTCTTGTGTAGAACGCCTGGCTACAGATTGTGGTCTAATGTAGTCTATAAAACCATCAGTTCTTTTGGCCAAATCTTTGACTCTGTGTGCAAGAACGATATTTTGACATTTTTGATCCTGTTTTAGGGGGGATAAGTCCATATCTATGATAAGAGGAGATGGAGAGTATGATTCTGATTGCTGGCTCCCATCGACCCGCAGAATAAATTTTGAGGTTTCTCCTTCAATTGTAAGATAAGACCCTTTAGGAAGCAATCCAGTAACTACACTTTTAGATACCAGCTTTATTTTTCCTTTTTCTTCACCAATAACAATCCAGCTCATGGTTTTAACATTTTAATTGGTTATTTAAATTATTGGGTAAAACCTCTATTTTGGTTCATGGTGGGAGTTATTCCTAATTGTTCCATAGTCTTGGTAAACTCTACTGTTCTTAATGTTGCTCTGGCATACATTTCAGCAATGGCAATTGGCCTTATTTGGGGGTTGGTCACATCTCCCTGTACAAGCATAAGGTAATAAATCAAATTCATCAATTCGTTTATCATGCTCTTAAAATTATTATAAGTCTCAGGATGCATTTCTACTCTTTGGGTAGTGTTCTCATAGACTTTTATGTAACAGAATAATTTAGTGTTATTCGGATTATATGCATCTTTGTAATTGAAAAAACATGTTCTTTCTCCAATTTTTAAGACGTTATTGGCCCAGTGTAAGTCTGAATTATATTTATTCTTAAGATTAGGGATCTTACTAACTACAAGATTACTTAAGCTATTTTTAACAAAGAATATAGGGATAGTATTTTTTTTAAGTAAAGCAGAGTTTAATTTATTAGCATACGAAGTAGCTTGTCCACCAATCAATGGTCCGTCAATAAAAAGAATAGAGTTGCTTGGAACTGTCTTGGATAAGAATTCATTTCTATCTATATGATAATCTTCATTTGATTTAGCTTCCGGATCATCGCAATATTTTATCGACTTTCCTTCTTTGGCTAATTCTTCAGATCTTGTGTAGAAATTAAAAGTTATAAAATTAGAAGGAACATAATCTTCTTCAGAGAGTATTATTAAAGAATGTGAGACTGCATAAGCAGTACCTTCAAGAGCAGCAAATTTATTTTTTGATTCGTCGTAAGCAGAAATTTTTCTGTCTTTTAGAACGTTAAATTCTTTTTTTGGATTTAAGGACGTGATAGCTTCTTTTTCTATCGGTTCTACATCGACCCCTTTCAATGAACTGAAGTCTACATAATCTTGAGGGATAGGTGGAGGGAGTCTTATGTTTAATTTAGAAATCTCCATAACCACTTCGTTAAATTTTGGATGAAAGATTAATCTATTTGTTTTTATTTCTTCCATTTTGAGTTTTTTCCAATTCTATAATTTTAAAGTTTGTAATGAATAATTCTTTTCCAATCTTTGCTTTCTCTTGTTTGTAGTTATTCATTCCATATTGGAGCTTCCAGGGATAGACATTGGCGAATTTAAAAAGCTTTCTTATTTTTTGGGAGTCATCATAAGTTATTAGCCACCTATGTTTACATCTTTTCATAATCCGTGCAAATCTTTCATGATCAAAATCCTCATGAATTTTTCCATTTCTACCATAAAGTTTTGACTTTTTTTTAGAAAAGTAGGGGGGGTCCAAGAATATAAAAACATTTTTTCCAGGAATGTTAACCACCTCTTCGTAATCTCTATTTGTAACGGAAATTCCTACAAGCAATTTTGAAACCGGTAAGAGCCTGAAAATAGATGACTTAGTAAACCTTTTCTTGAATGATTCTTCTGAATACCCTCCAGATTCTGAAAGCCCAGAAAAAGTTATCCTATTTAATAGAAAAAATCTTACTGCTCGATCAAAATCACCCATATTTTTTACTTCTCCATTGAACCTTACGTATAATTTTTTTCCATCCCGTTTATTTTCATTTATCCATAATAACCTTTTTATTAAATCATGAGATTTTAATTGCAAGGCTCTCCAAAATAAGAAGAGTTCTTTATTGATATCATTGATCCAAAACTTTTTATTTGGGAATATCTGCTTTAAATAAATAAAGACTGACCCGCCACCAACCATTGGTTCTCTGAATTCTTCAAAGTTATGGATAAGGGGAATAATTTGTTTTAAAGCCTTTGATTTTCCCCCAGGATAGCGCAGTGGACTTTTTATAAAATGTTTATTTTTCATCTTTTTTTATTACAATTTTATTTTCTTCAAAATTAGCATAAATACACACCTTCTGGCCTTTCTTCATTTTTAATTCGTCCAGCAATTCTTCTGGGAGCGTTACTCTGTTTCTTTCATCAATGATTAGCCTCTTGCGATATAATCTTTCTTTACCCATCTTAAACCCATTTAAATAGGTAATATTATTTAAAAAACTATCTTTTTACATAATGCCTGAAATTCTTGTCCTCTGGATTAACACATTTGATAAAGCCAGCTCTTTCCATATCAAGCAAAACCCTGCTTACTGCGCTTCTGTGTTTTTTCAATTCTTTGGCAATATCTGTAGCTGTCTTGGGTCCCTTTAATACATCCCAGACTTCCCTTCTGAGTTCACCTTTCTTAAGAAAAATAGATAATTTTAATGCTTTGTCAGTCATGTAACATAAGCGTAACAATTATTAAAAATAGGTAGTGACATAGGCGTAACGTAATCATAACCTTTAAAAAAGAGAAGGGGTTAAGAGAAACATGGAAAAGTCACGATTAGGCCCGATATTCTCCTTGATGTTAGTCTTAGCTTTTTTGAGTTTTGTTACTGCAGAAAGTTATCCTGCACCATTTACTATAGGAGGGAATTCTCAAAACTCAAATAGTGGTCCTCGCATAAATTGCCCAGAGGGATATTCTATAACGAGCTATACAGAAGAAAGCCCCACTTCCCCATCCGGTTACTCAACAACTTACGACTGTAAAAAGAATGGAAATGGTATTATAGAATTAGCACAAGGAAATGATCAACCTCCTAATGTGGAAGATGGTGTTCTCTTTATTCCACGTGACTCAGAAGAACCAGAACGAGAGAAATCTCAAGAAGAAATTGATTGTCTGAGAAAGGGGTGTTTTATGGATAATATTTGTTATCCTTTCGGGTCTATAAAAAATGGAACCGCCTGCTCTCAAAAAGGGAAATTAATAGGAACATATGCATATCCAGCATTTGTTAATCAATCAGAAACTGGCCTTACCTGCAACCAGGGCTACGAATGCAAATCTGGGGTTTGTTCAAACGGCTTTTGTATTGATTTGGACAACGTAACTGCTGAAATAAGCAGCCTGAAGAATGATCTTTCTGCCTTATCCCAGCAAAATACTGAACTTAACTCAAGCTTGTTGGAAACACAACAGTCTGTAGAAGAAAGCAACAACCTACTTCAAAAAATAGCTAATTTCTTAAAAGACTGGTTTGGGTTTTCTTAATTTATCATATGGCAAAAACAAATAAACCAAAAAGTGAAAAGAGCTGGCTTGTAACACTCTTGTTATGCTTATTTTTGGGCTTTTTGGGCATACATAGGTTTTATGTTGGAAAAACTGGAACAGGCTTTGTTTGGTTGTTTACTGCTGGAGTAATTTTTATTGGGGCCATCATAGACTTCTTTATGATTGTTACTGGAAATTTTAAAGATAAAAAAGGAAAATATATTTTGAATAAATGATTATATCCCTAATTTTCCAAGGAAACTTTTTTACCGAGATTCTTATTTGATTCTGTTCTTATAGAGACTTCTCCGACCATATTCTCATATCTCTGCCTTAGTTTTTTAACAATTATTAATTTCTGCCTTTCTATCTGCTGTACCGGCAACAACCCCAGTGATTTAAGACCATCATTAATCTGTTTCTGAAACTGGGGGAGTAGCTTCCCTATAGTTGGATGTACCTCTTCTTCATTAAGGGGAATTGAGCCATAAGTTATGGATTTTGATTTTTTTGGGCTTGATTGATAATCCTGCCAATAATAGATGTCTGTAGGCTTTAGGGATCTTTTATTTCTTTCAAAAGCCCTACATATAAAAGAACTTTTTATTCTCTGTAAAAAAATCATATTCATTGCTATTTCTCCGATGATTATCCCTGCAGAATATGTTATATCAATTCCAAGATTTCTTAAGTCAGACTCCAAACCAGCCACAATTTCCTTATATGTATCATTTTCCAGTTCTCTCTTATTTTCATCCAAAAAATCATTTTCTTTTGGATCTAATGGATAAATTACCTTAAATTGTGCGGGATTGAATATACTACCCAGATAATTTTTTTGAATCTCATGCATTTGTCCAATGTTTTCTTTTTGTTCTTCCATTTTTTAATATTTACATATTTTGTAATTTTGATAGGTTTTCATACAACTCAAGCAACTTGGTTAATTGGTTTATATCTGCTATTTTATCGACTTTGATGTCAAGTTTCTCAAAATGTAGCAATACAAATTCCATATCATTCTGGAACTGCCTGAACTTCTTAATTAGCCTGTGCTTGAATACTCTCTGGTGATTCAAAGTTAGATTATCAAAGGTTTCAATATTCTTTTTATCTGTCGGAGTCAGCATTACAAATTACAGAAATAGGTAACTTATAAACCACGATTGTCATTTATTTAATAATTTTTGTAACAAATCAATTATCTTTCTTTGAGATTTAATGATTTCGTCTTGGTTTTGCTTTGTTCCATGTATATCATTTGTCAATTCCAAGGGCAGGGAATTTAACAGCATGGACATTATGGCCTCAAAAGGTATAGGCACCTTAAGCTTGTATTCTGCACGCACACCAGATTTCTTTTGATATAGTTTGAACTGATCCAAAAGCCGATCCAATGTAATGCAGTTAACTCCGTCTAATTTAAGATTAAGATAGTCCCTGTTAAACTCTATAGACGATACGGTGACATCTGTTGTTTCTGGAGAGAAATTAGTGTACTCTTTAATCAATTGGGCAAAAAAAGAATAACAAGCACATATAGAACTTATATTAAGAGGGTGCTTTGTTATTATATGCATACTGGCTTGTTTGCTCTCCTTCCCTATTTCAAACTTATAGGTTAAAGTTCCAAAATCAAAGATTTTATTTATCCTTTCTCCAGAATAGTTCTTAATTGTGCATGCAAGATGGGTGTTATGGAGGTTCCAATCAAAGATACTGTCCCTACTATTCTCAACCAAGAGGTATAAGCCCCTTATGCCATCTTTTTTATTTATTTTCCCTTTGCTCACAAGCCTCTTGAGAACAGATTTGGTAGTATTTACGTTTATTCCAGCATCAGATGCAAGGATCTTTGGGAATACTCCCTCAGGGTATCTTTTTAATACGAACAGAATTTTCTCTTCCTTTTCTTTGTGAGATAAAGTATTGTTAGTTGAAACTTTTGGTTTATTTCTCATTTTTTATTTTATAATTTAATCTCACTCCGGAGGAGGATATCTCAAGAAGACCAATTTCAGAAAATGTGATAATTACTTCCCTCACCTCTTGTTTAGAAATACTCCAGTTTCTGCACAGCTTGAGATAGATATTGCTCCAAGAAATCCATTTTCCAGATACTTCTATCTCTTTAAGCCAAATAAGCCCCTTTCCCGTTGGCCCCTTACATCGTCCTTTAAATATCAGGCTGTTCTGATTCATTGGTCTTACCTTGAAGAGGCTCTTCAGCCTCTTCATTTTCTTTAATCAAATTTAAAATAACATTTGCCCAGTTTTGAGAAGGGATTATTGTTTCCATAACTTAAAAAAGAGCTACTTTTATAAAAACAATTTCCAAACAGAAATGTTAGCAAAGTTTTTGAACAAACAGATATTGCCCTTGTTATGGGTAAGGCAAAAAATAAGATTTGTTCCGAGTGTGGTAAATTAATTGAACCAGTAAAAGGAGATAGAAAAAGAGCCCCTCAAGCAACAATGCATTTATCTTGCGCTGAAGAAAAAGAACGAAAACAATCATTAAAAATAATGAATAAATTGAGACTCCCTGATAGGAAAAATAAAACCCTACAAAAAGTAGGAAAATATGGCTTAGATGATGAAATTGCAGAAAAAACTATAGAAAAAATATCTGAAGATTTAGAAAAGAAGCCAAAAGAAGACTCTTACTTATCTTATATTGAAAGTATAGTCCCAAATAGGATAAAAAATGTTTTTGGGAAAAAAGATTTTAATGAAATCCTTGATAGGAAAATAGAAGAGATAGTTAACAAAAAAGTAGAAGAAAAATTTCAAGAATTAAAAGAGGAAATAAAAAAATCTAATCATTTAAAACTCTTTGGTTATTAATTCTTCATCTTCATCTTAATTAATTCCAGTATCTCCGGATCCTGAATTAGCTTGTTCATGATATTATCTGCCTGCTTTCTTTCTTCATCCCCTCTGATTACCTTCTGGGCTTCTTCTTTGTCAAGGATAAAACCACATTTCTTGCAGAATTTATTTGTATACTCATTCTGCATCTTGCATCTTATGCATTCCTTAATCTGTAATATTTCTTCTTTATTTTCTTCTTCAACTTTTATCCCATTCATTTTCATAATTGCTTTATCCATATCTTTCCCATTAAGGTGGACGTAGATTCCTGCCATATCTGATCCAGGGGTCCATCCTAAGTAAGATTTCATTTGTGATTCTGTTAAATAACCTGCGAGATAAGTTGCTCTGGCGTGCCTGAAACCATGGCACCATACTCTTTTCTTTATTCCGGCTTTCCTTGCACAGGTTTTTATTATTGTTGATATCCTCGAATCAGTTAACAAGTCCCCCTTGCTGGATATCCATATGAAATCTTCTCTTTCTCTGCTCGGATGATTATTTACCCAAGTTAAGAGATATGGTGCTGACTGAACAATTCTTATAACTCTTGATCCAGTTTTTCCAAATACCTGCAAGATTGCACCTCGTTCGTCAAATCTTACATCTCTTATTTTCATTGAACAGAGTTCACCTATTCTGCAACCGCTTTCATACAAGCATGCAATTAAGCATTTATCTCTATCACAAGAGGCATTCCTTACCATTGCCTCAACATCTTCTTCATTGATTAGATCCTCTGGAAGTCTTGTCTGACATTTTTTAAGATTTGTTTTCATCCATTTCAGACGCACTGGAGATTCTCCTTTCTCTGTGATTCCATCCATTACTTTGTAGAATTTCCTTAGTCCTATCTTGAATGTATATTTTGTATGTGGAGACCATTTTCTGCTCTCCAATTCCGCTACAACGCCTTTAAGGTCCTCTTCTGTGGCCTTGTCTAAGTCTTTCTTAAAGTCGATTGCCAATCTGAAAGCATCATAGATATACCTCTCTGTTTTTGCTGTGCTTAGGCCCTCAATTGTACATTCTCGGTAATATTTCATCACCAACTCTTTATTATTTTGAGAAATCACATCGGAGATTCTTATTCTTTCAAGTGTTCTTTCTAATCTTTTTTGGTATCTGTGTATGTCTGCCATGAATAACATTCCTTGTCGGTGGCTTATATACCACGATTAGGTACGTTATTCTGAAATCGGGACGCCCCCGCCAGGAATCGAACCTGGATGCCCATAGGGCTCCGCTCTCAAGGCGGATGCAATACCATTATGCGACGGAGGCTTTACACTTTTTAGAAGAATAATTAGTTAAAAAGGTTTGTGTTAAGATATCGGCTCACTTCGTTCGCAATTAATAGACAATTAATAAAAACATATTCTCTTGTTTAAATAAAAGGATGCTTGTTTAAAAGTAAAATGAAGATTTTCAAATGTATAGCAGTCCAATGACAAAAACAAAATTGACAAAATACAATCAATATAAATATGTATTAACTAATTTGCTTGTAAATGAGCGAAAAATAACTATGCGTCAATTTAAGTTATTGAATTATTTGTATATGGAAGAGGATATTGCTATATTGGCATCATTTGAGATATTTTTATTTAATAGTAATTTAATTTATTTTTAAAATTATTTTTTATTCTTCGTTAAGCAATTTATTTG
>CAYHJV010000020.1:0-11165 GCA_964357045.1 Candidatus Woesearchaeota archaeon
TGCTCATACAAGAATTTGGAGCTAGCATTTGGGAAAGCAAGTAAGGGTAAAAACTCCAAATTTTATGTAGCTGAATTTAAAGAAAATTTGAAACAAAATATATTAAGTTTAAAAAAAGAGTTAGAGTGGGAAACTTACAAACCCTCTCCTTTGAAAAAATTTACTATAAGAGATCCTAAAACAAGACTTATAAGAAAATCCGTGTTTAAAGACAGAATAGTCCACCATGCAATTGTCAATATTTTAGAGCCAATTTATGAGAAAAAGTTCATAGAAGACAGCTATGCAAATAGAGTTGGTAAAGGCACAATAGCAGCGATAAATAGGTATGATGAATTCAAGAGAAAAGTGAGTGAGAATGGCACTAAAGTCTCACATGCCCTAACAAACAATATGGTCAAGGGCTATGTTCTAAAAGCAGATATAAAAAAGTTCTTTGATTCCGTAAATCAAAATAAGTTAATAGAAATTCTTAAAAGAAACATAAAAGACGAAAAATTAATTTGGTTGATTGTAAAAATACTAAAGAATTTTGATGATAAGATAAAGGGCATGCCTCTCGGAAACATGACTTCTCAATTCTTTGCCAATGTTTACTTAAATGAATTGGATAAGTTTGTAAAACATAAACTAAAAGCAAAATATTACATAAGATATGTTGATGATTTTGTGATTCTCGGTGGGAGCAAAAATAAACTAGAAGAATATAAAGATAAAATTGTTAAATATCTTAAAAATCTTGGGCTTGAACTCCACCCTGAAAAATCAAAGATTTATGAAATGTATAAAGGAGTTGATTTCTTAGGATTTAAAATATTTTATTATTATAAAAGAGTCAGAAAAAGAAATATTAGATATTTTAAATCAAAACTTAAGAAACTTGAAGAAAGATATAAATCTGGGGAGATTGGCAAAGAAAAACTTCTTGAAAGTGTTGAAGGATGGTTTGCTTATGTAATGTGGGGGAACACATTCAAGCTAAGAAAGAAATTAATGGAAGAGGTAAAGATAATACTTCAAAGTGGCTTCGCCCCCCCCCCAATTCACTTCAATAGACAAAGACTATCTTTAGAATTAAAATTATTTTTATAGTTTCCAAACTTTAACCTTCATCCCACTAAAGTGCCAAAGGTGTGGCTTCTTCGGTCGGGGCGTTTCACTCTTCAAAGGAATAATTGCAATTGAAACATTCTTTTGTTTCGCCGTGCACTTTAGTGCCACACTGAGGACAAATCTTAAATTCTTCTTCTTTGTCTGTCTCAAATATATGCCCACAACTAATGCAGATTTTCTCAGTTCTTTTTAATTTAACTCCACACTCAGGGCATTCCTTTGCTCTTATGTTCTTTTCGATTTTCACATTATTTAACAAGAAATACTTTGTCGTTTGGTCTGACTTTATCTGGAACTTTTATTCCTATGTGATCGCCCTTTTTTGCAGACTTAACCGGTTTTCTTTCTATCTGGATTTCCTTTACAGAAACTTCAAGATCAGTTGTGTTTCCCTTTATATGAATTTTATCTCCCGTCTTTAAAGGACCTGAAAGTTTTATAGCGGCAACTTCTACGTGACTAAAATAACTAGAAACTTCTCCTATTTGTTTTTCTGCCATGTTTTATTAATGATTCTGGGATTTTTAAATTTGGTGGTATAGCCCCACCAGTGCTCACATTTCCGATTTGAGTAGGGTGTTTCATTATTTGTCAAATCGAAAATGCTCATCGAACCTAGGTTCTTATCACTGGGTCGTAAATTATAGCTATCTTCGATAGCAAATATAGCCCCACCAGGATTCGAACCTGGGTCCCAGCCTTTCTCCTGAATTTAACCAGAGGGCTGTATACTTGACCACTATACTATGGGGCTGTGAGGATATCTAACGGTTTCCCTCGCTTAACCTTTCCTTGAGTTACTGCTCATGGCTAATTAAGCTGTTTTTGTTATTGTTGAGTCGTTCACAAGATTTTTATAGCTTTTGTTCTTTTATACTGTATGGCAGTTGGAATAACACTTTTCATAATTGGTATATTGGTTGTGGTAATTTGGGTAGTCATAGAAATGAAAAGAATGAGACATAAAATTTTTGCCGTGGCTTTGATAGCATTAATACTTTTTACTTACTTCAGTTTTAACTCTGTTTTGAACAGAAGCGATATTGAGCTTAACTCTGCCGGTTCTATAATTGATGCAAGTAAACTTTATTTTTCATGGCTTGGTGCCATTTTTGGAAATTTTAGAACTGTAACTGCGAATGCGATAAATCTAGATTGGAAAGGAGAAAATAAAACTCTCGAAAAAAATAAGTAAAATGAAAATTATCATGGCTGTTTTAATGTTTTTTGTTTTGGGAACTTTGTTAATTATAAGCAATAATAATCTTGCTTTATACAACTCGGAAAATTCCAAAAAATTTAGTGATTTGTGGATTGACTGGATTGATAAAACTTTTTCTAATTTAAAGTCAGTCACGGGTTATGCTATTAGTCTGGATTGGGAACCTGAGTGAAGTTTTGTGTAGATTAAAATTGTCTCACTCGGTAAGCTCGTGAGGATTGATTAAGTTGATGGTAATAATTTGAAGGTTAATTCATATATTATTTTTAGAGTTGGCATTAGAATTATATTAATGTCGAGCGATTTCGCGAAGGAAAATAAAAATAGCTAAGCGAGGTCGCGAATAGGGCGAAACGAAGTGGAGCGAGGCAATTTAAAGATAATATTTATAAAGTGTAGAATCTTTAAGTGAATATGTTAAATAAAGGTGAAGATGGTGGTTGAAATGGGTGAAGGTGGAGACGGTGCTGGTTGTAGAGTGTCCGAACCAAGTGATGGAGAGTGAATATGAGGTTACAAGATATAACTGATCCATGAAAATTAAATTAGTTGACGTGGGATAATTAAAAGATGAATGACGACGAAAATTAGAATGGAAGGAGAAGGAGGTTAGTAATATGGGTGCCGGAGCTGACGGAAGTTAATAATCATTAAAAATGGGTGCTGGAGATAGCGGTTAATAATTATTGAAAATGGCAAAAAGAAAAAGAGGGACAAGTAAGAAGAGTGCTGGAAAGCTTGTAAGAGCTACCTTTAGAGATACAGTTACTGACGCAGCGACTCCTGGTAAAATTCATTTAGTTGTTAAGAATCTTTTGCTTTTCGCTGTTCTTTTTGTAGTGTCTATAATTATTGCTTCAGTTTCAGGTAACGAAATCATTGACCAGTTGTTCTACATTCTTGCCATACTTACAGCTTTCGTTGCTGTTGCTTTTTTGATTATTCTTTTGACATTCTGGTTTATGAGAGCTATGAAAAAATGAGAGCCTAAGCTGGGAATTTGTAAACAGTTTATTTTTTGAGGCTTAGGAAAAATAAAGATAAATTATATTAATCAACTTCCTGTAAATAAGTAGTCCCATCTTTTGATTTAACAATTGATAAAAAATTGTTGTCTAAAAAATCTTTTCCAATAAAGCAAGGTAATTGTTGAGTTAATATTATTCCCTTTTTCAACCCTACAGGCACACCTACATAAAGATTATGTTTGAAAGAAATTGTTTTCCCCTCTTTATCTCTAAAAAACAATTTACATTCACCCAATTCTCTTAGCTCAAATGATATTCCTCCTAACCATACTTGTTTATGATATACCGGTTTATCTTTATAAGGAATTCTAGTTTTTTGAATAGTACTCTCACTAATAACACAAAAAGGACATCCAGTGTCTACAATAGCAGAAGCATTGAAATTTGGAAGAGAAGAATATCCCACCGAAAAAGTTATCATATCTCTCTCGTAACCTAAACTACTGGCTTTTAATAATGGAATTTTAATAACCATTGTAAAGGTTAAACAATCATACGTATTTCATACTTTGAAACAAATTCTACAACAGCCCCAGAGGCGTCAATACCAACAGAGTCCAACTTTGTTTTTATTTTGTCAACTGAAGTATCTGAAAAGATAACTCTTCCTTCCTTAAAAGCAACAAACTGGTTTGGATTAGTCTCTCTTAATTGAGGCAATTGTTTTTGAAAGGAAAGAAAATCCCTCTCAAAATTAATTAAAGATGAACTTATATTTTTATCCATATCTACCTCTCTTTTCATGATTATTTAAAGATTTAGTTATTTTTAAACGTTTCACTTTGTTAACTAAATCCAAGAGCCTGAGCCGAGGATTGAACTCGGGACCTTTACATTTTCGGAAAAAATGTTTAACGGAATTTTCTAATTCCAGTTTTACATTACCAATGTAACGCTCTACCAACTGAGCTACCCAGGCCTGATATCAATTGGCGTGACGAGAACAGAATCATTAATAAACATTTCTTAGAAACTATCCAAGATTTTATCTAAATTTATTTCAAACAAAGCAACAGGCATTTTTATTCTCCATTCTGTTAAAATTTTGGGGTGGATTTCCCCAATATGTCCTATTGAAGTGTCGTTATCTTCCAATACTATTTCAGCTGAGCGTCCCTCTATAAAATGATTTGGGGAGACTTTAGATTCTACAATTTTAATTTTCTTATCTATCATTTTGAATAAATATTCTAGCGCCTGTTTCAATTCAGTAAAGTTCCCAGGAGTTATTGCGGCAGCTAAATTTTCCTCTTCAATCACTGATTTATTTAAATGGAAAATTTTGCCGAGCTCAAAGATTTTTTGAGGGTATTCAGAATCTATGTTCTCTGAAAAGTTCTTTAGCAAATAATGAGTTAGATTTTTTCTTAAAATTGTATAGTCTGTTTTTGATCCTTTAACTTCTACAAACCCTGTACGGTTTTTTTCGTTAACATTCATTTTTATAAATTGGTCTGTTTTGTTTGTTAGATGGTAATTTGACACCTCAAGCATTCCAAGGCCTGCCAAAATTTCTGAAATTTTACTTTTTATCTTTTCTTTTTTGTCTTCGCTCCCTATGGTTGCTGTGCTTGGAATTTCTGGAATAAAATTTTCATAACCATAAGCTATTGCAACGTCTTCAATTAAATCAACTTCATGTAGAACATCGACTCGCCATGAAGGAATTTCGACGATTCCTTTATTATAGTTGTAACCCATTTTTTCAAGTAAATTGTTGACTTGTTTTTCATTTAGATCTAATCCTAACAACTTATTTACATTTTCCAGAGAAATTTTCATTTTTTCTGTTGTTAAGTCCGGAGTAATTTGTTTTTTTAATGATTTGATTTCCATTTGGTAGGCTTTTCCCCCCATTTCTATAAGAGATGTTGTAATAATGTTCAAACACTTTCCAAGAATCTCTGGATCAAATCCAGAACATTCGACAAACAAATCTTTAGTTTCTTCTGTTACTTTACCTGTCAATTGGGAATTAATTATTGGAGGCATGCTTAAAATGTTTTTATTATCATCAATGAATATTGGAAATTTCTCTTTGCCTGCAAGAAGATGTGCATGATCTTTTCCTGCTGAATGTTTTTGCAAAATTTCAAGGCCCGACATTTCCTTAATTGATTCTAAAGGGATGAATTTTATTTTGTCTGGTTCTAAGGCTTTGTAAGTTATTGGGAGTTTTATTTTTTCTAGAGGATAAATTCCTATAGCGAGTTTTTTTCTTTTTCTTCCTAAAGTTGCATGCAGCTTTTCTTGCATTTCAATTATTTCCTTTATTTTTTCACCGTCTAATTTTAGGTCTTTGACTATTGCGCAAACTGTGTAGGGCCTTATGTTTTTTACAGAAGGTTCAACTATTACGGTAAAATCTTTTTCTGGTGGATTTAATTTGTATTCTTTCAAACCTGTTTTTTTGCCGAGGAAGCAGAGAAAAGATCTTTTGAATCCTTCATAGGATAGCATATCTGGGCGGTTTGGAAAGACTTCGATTTCTATTTCCTTGTCGTTAAAAGTCTCTAATGGAGTTCCAAACAAAGAAATCTTTTCCTGCATTTTATCATCGAGCTTTCCAATTTCTTTCTCGAATTTTTCTCTGTTTAACTTTATTGTTGCCATTTTATTCTTTAATAAATTGCTCAAGAGCCTTAGATATTTGTTGCTGTAAGTCTTTTTTATAGTTAAAGATTAAGTTAACTTCTTTTGAGAAAAATATTATGTCAAGTGAATATTTTTCATTTGAAAAATTCCTTGTTATGTCTTTATAATCCTTTATTTTATCTTCTTTGTTTAAAATAGGCTCTTGTGTTTTTTCATCCCACGGGCGACCAAAATCTACCACATGTTCCTTTTTAAAACCCAACTTTAATAAAAATTTTCTAATTATTCCAAATAATTTCTGTTCTTTTTGGAAACTAAATTCACTTCTATGCTCATTTTTGCTTATACTTAAAAGTTTTATTTTCACCATTTTATTTTTTGATTCCCAACTTTTTAATTAATTTCTTAGATGCGTTATTCCAATCTTCCTCTGTTCTAACTCCACAATCCCAAGAGTCTAACCCTTTTTTGATAATATGATTCTCTTTGTAAAAATTGCTTCTTTTAGGAATAAGATTTAATTGGAAAAATGTTGGGTCTATTAAAGTCCACTTTTCATTGACATAAACTTCTGCTACACAGTGCCCACCCTTATTTGGTTGCTCTTTATTTATTCCTAAAACATATTTAGCAGGGAAACCCAATGCCCTTAGAAAAGTAACTGATATTAAAGTTGTATCATGGCAACCCGTATCATTTTTCTCTTTAATTAATTCATCAGCAGTTCTGGAGGCAAAAATTTTGTCTACCTTCTTTTTATCTTCTTCAGATGAGATATTTTTATCTATCCAACTTAATATTTGAAATATTTTTTCTAAGTAGTCTCCTTTAAATTTGCTTACAATATTTTTTATTTTTGGAGTAATTTTTGACTGTTCGCCTTCTTTTAACCAATATGAAATATTTTTTTCCATTTTATTCTTTCCCTTTTATCACCTGAATCAGCTCGTCAAATTTGTTATTTATTGTTTCTTCCATGCTTTCTAAAACGTCTTTCATTTCATCAATTTTCTTTGCAAGTTCTTCCATTTTTATCTTTTTGATTTTTTCATTCTCATTTCATCCAAAATTTAATTTTTCTTAACTGTGTAAGATCGTTTTTGTAAAGTTCACGCAAGTCTTTTATTTGATAGTAATTCATTAGTATTCTATCAAAACCAGGCCCCCAAGCCAACACGGGAATGTGCTCCCCTAATAATGGAACTGTTACTTCCGGTCTGAAAATTCCAGCCCCCCCCAACTCCAACCAGATTTTTTTTTCAGGATGCCAAACATGAATTTCGACAGATGGTTCTGTATATGGAAAATATGCCGGCGAGAACCTTATTTTTTCATAGCCCATTTTTTTGAAGAATTCTTTTAAATAGCCGAGCAGATGTCTAAAATTAGCATTTTTGTCGACTACAATTCCTTCTGTTTGATTGAATTCAAAGCCATGGCTCCAGTCAACAGTTTCATTTCTGAAATTTTTCCCTATTGCGAAGAATTTTTGTGGGAGTTCTTTTACATTCAGCTCTGAGAGTTTACGTGCGGAAAGGCAAGTTGTGTGAGTTCTTAACACGAGTTTCTTTGCTTCATTTTCGTCCCACTTATATCTCCAACCTTTACTTCCTTTAACTCCCTCTTCATGCGCTTTTTTTACTTTTTTCATCAACTCTTTTTCAGAAATTTCTTCTTCCAATCCTAAGAAAAAAGTGTCTTGCATTTCTCTTACTGAGTGATCTTGTGAAGTGAACAGGGCGTCAAAGTTCCAGAAAGAACTCTGCACTAAATTCCCAGTCATTTCCTGGAAACCCATTTCTGTCCAGATTCTTTTGGCGTAGTCTATTGTTTGGTTTACAAAGTGTCTTTTTCCTCCGTGTACTGGTGAAACTGGAGAGGCAACATCATATCTCCTAAATTTTTTCTTTTTCCACGACGATTCTTTTTTGAGCATTTCAGTTGTTACCTGCTCTATTAAACTACTTTCTTCCCACTTGGAGTCCATTAATTTTTCGCCTAATGAAGTTATTTCAATAAGCATGATTTTTTCTTCTTTTATACGGACTATATCTTTTCTGTTTTCAAGTGATTTTAGAGCGTTGAGTTGTTCTTCAGAAAGAGAATTGTATTCTAAAGGAAGAGATTCTATTAATTTCTCTTCAGGGCTTTTTTTGTACATTTCTTCTTTTTTAGCGTTCAACATTATTTTCCCGTTTTTTAACTCTATCATTTCTTTTTTCTTTAGAACTCCAAGAGAGGCTTTGAATTCGTCTTCAGACAAAGAAGCTAGTTTCTTAGCATCGTTCAACAAGACGACTCTTTTTTCTTCCACGACATTGAGAAGACGCCTTTCGGGCAGGCCTTTTTTTCTGTACAGCGCTCCATTTAACCCTATCTCTACTATTTTTCTTGATTCCTTAAGGATTTTTATCACGCCTTTATTTTCTAAATAACCCACGGCTCTTATTACAGAAGTATTGTCAAGATTTGCTTTTTTTGCAATTTCTATCGGATCTTTCTCTTTCAAGTGAGGAATTATTGTTCTTTCAAGGGGGCTTAGAGATTCTATTATTCTTTTAATTTCCATTTTAAACTAAATTAATAGAAGGTTAAAAAGTTTTGTTTTGATTAAAAATCTTTTGTTATTGAGGTTGGCATTCCGAGAACTGAGCCGAGAGCACCTAAGTCGTATGCATCTCTTTTGTTTTTATTGCCCAAAGACATAAAGACCATTTTTAATTTGTTTTTTTTGCAGAGATTTATATTTTGTCTTAATCTGGCTAAGATTTCTGCTTTTTTTTCTTTCGTGGAGTTAATTATTTCATCTAGGTTTATTCCGATTGTGACGTTGTTTTTTTTGGCGGCTTTGGCTAAAACCTGGTTGAAGCCAGAGTTTCTTTGCTTTGAGAAGTCTTTTCTGTTTGCCTGATTCAATAATAAAACGTTTATTTGTAATTTCTCCAAGATTTTTCTATTTAATTCATCGTCATTGCTGGAAAAAATTATTTTTCTGCCTATTTTTATGGCTTTATCCATTTCGCTTTTAGCTTTTTCAAAAGAGCTCACTGTTACTAAAACATGATTTTCTATCATACAGAAATAAAATATAGAATGTTTATAAATTTGGCTGTAGGATTACTTTTTCTTAGTCGTTTTTTTGGATATTTTTTTGGATGTTTTGCTCTCGCCTGATTTGAATAATCTGGAAAAAAATCCAGGCTCTTTCTTAACGTCTTTTTTTGGAATTTCTTTTTTCATTTCTTCCTTAACAATTTTCTTTATTTCTTCTTTGGACGTTTCTTCTTTCTTTTGGAAAATTGTTGATAATTTGAATCCAATTCTGAATAATTTTAGAAGCCATCCTAAAAGGAATAATGCTCCTGCGAGAATTATCATACCGAAGAATACGGAATAAGCTTTGCTAAAAAATACTGAGAGCAAGCCTTTTACAGTTACTCCGAAAATCCCTATAAATAAATCAAATTTTGCGAATGGAAGTGAGGCCACACCTATTAGCACGGCTATAAGCAGGAAAAAGTTGCTCTTTTTTTCTGCAAGCAAGAATCCTAAAATAGATAAAATTCCAATAGCGATCAATGCATAATTAAATAACGAGTAGAAGTAGCTTTGAGATTTTGCCGATACAAGGAAGAATGGTATTTGATATTTGCCAAAACAGCTCCATAAATTGCAGTCGTAGGGAGTGAAATAAATTTTTTCTATGAATTGATTAACTCCGTGCGCTATTACTGCATCTTGGCCTTGGGCAACGACATTACATGGGATGATGATGTCGTTTCCTTCATATTTTACAATGTAGTCAGAAGATCCTGTACAAGAAGCCTGCATTATAGGTAATTTGTCGGCTAAAGAACTCTCCAATCCTAGTTCATTATCTAGAGTTTCTGCCACAACTGTTTGTAGTTTTGGCTGGACGTTTTCATAATTTAATGACCAGGAGATTGTTAACAGAAGTGCTCCTAAGAAGATAGAAAGAAAAAGTAAAGCGCTGATAATCGCTAATGCACCACCTCTTATTATACCCATTTTTTAACCTCTGTAAGTTAGTGAAGAAATTAAGATTTATAAATTTACTCAATTACATTCTTTCCAAAACTTTTATTCTCTCATCAAGAGGGGGATGTGTTGAACCCAAATTCTTGAAAGGATTTGAAATAAACAAAGGAGCGACGGCTTTGCTTATTTTCTTTTCTGGCGGAGCGTGATCGTGTTTTATCTTTTTTAACGCTCCTATAAGTCCTGCCGGGTAGCGGGTGAATTTTACTGCAGATGCATCAGCGGAAAATTCTCTTTTTCTTGATATTGACATTTGTACAAGCAAGACAACAATTGGAGCTAAAATTGCAAGAGCGATCCCAATTAACATGAAAATTGCCTGGCCCTTGTTATCTCTGTTTCCTCCACCACCAAACCATAGACTTCTCAAAAATAATTGACTTATTATGGAGATCATTCCAACTGCAACAGCAACTAAAGTCATGTATCTTATATCAAAACTTGCAATATGTCCTAATTCATGCGCTAAAACTCCTTCTAATTCTCTTTTGTCAAGTTTTTCCAAAGCTCCATCAGTTACACAAATTACTGCGTGTTTCGGATCTCTGCCTGACGCAAAGGCGTTTATTTGAGGTGAATGCATGATATAAAGTTCTGGCATCGGCAATCCTGAGGCCAGAGTTAAACCTTCAACCAAATCATAATATTGTTTGTGCCCTTCTCGTGAGGCTTTTTTTGCCCCAACGCTTGCAATTGCAATTTTATGAGAGTTGTAATAAGAAAGCCAAACATAAAAAATTGAAAATAAAGATGCAAATATCATGATTATGAAAAATAAACTAGGATCTGTTGCTTTTGATATCACGTAACCCATTAATATGATCACAACAAAAATTATTAGCATGAGAAAAAATGATTTTACTTTGTTGCTGGAAATTTGATCACGAAAGTCAATTCTGTGGGATTCCATGAATAGAGATAAGAAAAAGAGTTTTTAAGTTTAATCAAAATAAGTTTGGTAAGTAATCCTCTAATTATTTATTCTTGATAAGGTGCAAGAATTCTATAAATTTTTTTTGGGTTTTTACTAAACAAAGCAAGATATACTTTTTTAGCAACATCTAAGGGGGAAGCATAATCTGGTTCTCTGCCCCCCCACATTTTATCTTTTTTTGCTATTTCTTCAACAGTTTTTTTAGTATGAGGAT
>CAYHJV010000021.1:0-10859 GCA_964357045.1 Candidatus Woesearchaeota archaeon
GGATGTACTAAATAAACATAGATTATTAGACTCTAAGCTTTTTTTTATTCATGAATTAACTGAATGGTGTTTAAGAGTGCAGAAATTTGGCCATAAATGCTTATATGTTCCAAAATCTGTCGTGTGGCACAAAGTATCTGCAGCATTTGAAAACAATAAGAAAGAAAGCGAAACTTCCACTTACTACAATATAAGAAATTGGTTACTTGTAATTAAAAAAAATAAAAATCTCTTATATTTTCTGTGGGTATTATTTTTGGAATCAATAATACTTGTTCTTGTTAGATCGTGGCGATATATAAAAAACAATCAATCAAACTTGATTAAAACATATTTTATTGCTATCTGGCATGCATTAATAAATAAAACTCCAATGAAGCTGTATCCTTATAAATAAAAACTAATTTCCTGAATCTTTATGATAATTATTTTCGGAAGTGGCCCCAATAATATTTTGCCAATTTTTATCTTTTCGCAATCTATTATTTAAATTCCACACTTCTCTTAACAACTTAGGGTCGTTTCCTTTTTTGGTTGCATGAGATATTAGTGCATTTAAATCCTTTGGCAAACACTTTCCACCGAAACCTAAATCACCATCATGACCTGGAACGTCTATGTTTCTTGCTATTCTATCATCTAAAAGAAGTGCATCTTTAACTTTTTTGTAATCAATTTCCAATACATTACAAATTTGATAAATCTCGTTTGCCAAGGCAATTTGCCCAGCAAGAAGAGAGTTTGAAGAATATTTTATCATCTCTGCTGTTTTTCTATCAACTGATACATATTCACCATTTGGAAAAAGCTCAATATATACGGCGGCTACTTTTAAATAATCTGTATGGTTTTCTGCACCAATGATAATTCTTCTTGTGTTTTTCATATCTTCGAGAGCGTGTTTTTCCCTCAAGAATTCAGGATTAGATGCAAAATCAAAAGGATATTTCTGAGCCAAATCGTCTGCGGTTCCTGGAACAGTCGTAGAACGAATAACTATCAGGGGCTTTTCCACGGTCGAAATTATATTTTTTAAAGTCACAATAGCATCTTCAACAACTGATAAATCTATTTCTCCATCTGGTTTCATAGGTGTTGGCACACATATAAAAATAACTTTTGAACCAGATAGAACCGAAGGGTCTCTAAAACCCTCTTGAAATTTGTCATAAACTACAGTATTATGAGCTTCTTCAAGAACTTTAGCAAGATTTGCTCCGACAAAACCATTCCCAATCACACCAACTTTCATATTATTTCAACACCATCATTGTAAAAGATATTTAAGGTTTATGGAGTAATAATTAACATAGCTCCACAAGACGGAAAATCTTATAAAGACACAAAGGTCCCTAAATTAAAAATGAAGTGTCAGATATGCCCTAATGATACATTAGAATTTTTGGACTTAGGTGAAATTCCTCTTTGCAATTTTCTAACGGAAGAAGAAAGTAAACATGAACTAAAATATCCTTTAAACGTTCATTATTGTTCTGGTTGTGGTCTTGTTCAATCAGGATATTTGGTTGATAGAGAAACCCTCTTTACACCAAAAGTGGGATATCATCATATGTCCTCTCTTTCATCAAGTTTTAGGAAACATCTTGATGGGCTTGCAGAACGAACAACTGAGAGATTCGGCCTTAATTCAGATACTTTGATGGTAGATATAGGCTCAAATGATGGTTCTTTATTAGAATCTTATAGAAATCGAGGTGTAAAAATTCTTGGTGTCGATCCAACCGATGTTACTAAAATCGCTATAGATAAAGGTCTAACCACAATTACAGAATGGTTCAATGAGTATACTGCAGAAAAGATTGAAAAAGAATATGGTAAAGCAAAAGTTATTACTGCACTTAACACCTTTGCTCATGTATCCTCCCTTGATTCTATTACAAGAGGTATAGAAAAATTACTTACAGACGATGGGGTTTTTATAAGTGAAAATCAATATGTGTCAGATTTGATTAAAAAATTGCAATATGATTTTATTTATCACGAACATTATAGATACTACTCTGTAAAAAGTTTAAACCATTTATTTAATCAATTTAATATGGAAATATTTGACGTAGAACGTGTTCCAACTCATGGTGGTTCAATAAGAGTTTTTGCAGGTAAAAAAAGTAATCATGAAGTGAGGGAATCTGTTGAAGAATTATTGAGAGAAGAAGAAAACCTAGGATTAAATAATTTTGATACGTATAAAGAATTTGCTGACAAAGTTATGGCCCATAGGATAGAACTTTCTAGAATGCTTCATGATTTTCGTGAGGATGGTAAAACTATTATGGGGCTAACAGCTTCAGCCCGGGCTGTAACATTACTTAACGTATGTAATATAGGTCCAGAGCCTCTTGAAGCTATAACTGAACATGGTAAATCAAAGATAGGAAAAGTTTCTCCTGGCACACACATTAAAGTTGTAGACCAAGAAGTACTTTTTGGAGATAACGCACCTGATTATGGATTACTTTTATCTTGGCATCTTATTGATGAGATTATTCCACGATTTAAACAAAAAGGTTTTAAAGGCAAATTTATTGTCCCATTACCAGAACCATACATAATAGAATAACAAGATTCTGTCTCTCTAATTTTTCTTTGAGTTTTCAGAGTTATGCTTTTCTTCGATTTCTTCTTTTGCCCAAGAAATAAATCTTTTTAAACCAGAAATAAGATTTACTTTAGGATTGTATCCTAACTCTTGTCTAATCTTTGTTAAATCAGGACATCTTCTGTCAGGATCGGATTCTTTATATATTTCTGAAGGTCCCTCAATTCCATGTATCTCTGAATTTGAATTTTCTATCAAACCGTGTATAAGATCTGCAAGATGTTTTATTTGTATTTCTTGATCGTCTGCACCGATATTATAAATTTCTTTTTTCCCCTCAGATAATAAAATCTTAAAAAAACCAATAGTGGCATTAGAAACATAACAAAAAGTTCTTGTCCTTGTACCTCCTCCATAAAGAAATATTTCTTCGCCTTTTAATGCTGCAGATACAAAAGCAGGCATAACCCTCCCATCATCCAATCTTAGTCCAGGCCCAAATATGTTAAATGGTCTTGCTATCTTTACAGGTATATTAAAAATATCAGCATAGCTCACAGTTAGTGCTTCCCCAATTCTCTTTGGTTCATCATAACATGATCTTGGTCCAACACAAGAGACATTTCCTAAGTATTCTTCAGGAGTTGGAATAAACTTTGGATCTGGGTTCCCATAAATTTCACTAGAACTCATAAATAGAAAACTTTTTGCTTTCTTCTCTTTTGCAACTTCAAGTAAGTTTTTTGTTCCTAAAAACCCGACATTTATAGTTTCTAATTTAAATTTGTTATAAAATATAGGGGAAGCTATACTGGCAGCATTTACTATGTAATCTATCTCCTCTTTGATCTCTATAGGCTTTGAAATATCATGCCTGATCAATTTTATATTTTCTTTTTCAGTTATCCAATCAGAGAGACCAGTGATAAAATTATCAAGAATTATTATTTTACAGGGTTTGCTCAACAAATTTTGGTCATTTAAATAATCTAATGCCAGAACCATATATCTTCCCAAAAATCCGGCTCCTCCCGCAATCAAAAACGTGCTCCCACTTATCTTATTATATAGCTCCTTTATCCCTTCCGAAATCTCTTTCAAATCAGTTCTGATCACTTCACTTTTTTTTACCGACATGAGGTTTGTTGTATTTATTGTTTTAAAAAGATTGTGTATATTTAGTATCTAAGTAACTTAAATTTTTGTCAGGTACACAACCTTTTTCAAATTGTTCTATAAACATTTTTTATTGCTTCAGATTATCAACAAAACCATTTTCTCTCAAAGATTTGAATTCCATTATTCCCTCTTCTACATTTAGCAATTTTGTTTCAAGAATGTTTTTTGCTCGTTCAACGTTCAAACTTAAGTCCTTTGGCCTCTTAGTCTTAAAACAAAAATCATCTGAATTGAAAGGCCTTACAAGATTTTTATCTTTTTCAAAAACATACGCAATTCTTCTTGCAAAATCAAATTTAGAACATTTTTCTGGGCCTGCCACATTAATTATTCCATTATACTTTTTTTCATATAAATCTAAAATCGCTCTTCCTAGGTTAGTGGTCAATATAGGAGTAAAGATAAGATCTGTAAAACCCTTTACTTCCTCTTTTTTCTCTAAGCCATCAAGCACCCATTCAGAAAGACTTAACTTATTCAGGTGGTTCCACCCGTAAAGAGTTGTTCGTATAATAATGTGATTGCCTCCCGCATTTTTGATTAATTCCTCTGCCATTAACTTTGTCTTTCCATAGACGTGTATTGGGTTTGGCTCATCTATCTCAGAATAATTTCCCTTTTTTCCATCAAAAACAGCATCCGTCGAGATATGAACAAAATAATTTCCAATTTCTTTACATACTTCTGCAAGATTTTTGGCTCCAATTGCATTTACTTCTTTTGCTTCTTTCTTCCTAACCTCACAATAATCTGCGTTTATTAGGGCAGCACAGTTTACTACTAAATCTGGTTGCTCTTTTCTAACTATTTGCAAGTCCTTTTTTTTTGTTATGTCTAATTTATAATTTCTACAGAAAGGAAAAGAGGGTTTATTTACCCCCGTAGCAATAACTTCATGATTTTCAGAGTACATTAGTGATAAATCAGATCCCAATAATCCTCTTGCTCCGGTTATAAGAATTTTCATTTTAGTCATTTTTACCTTTGGTCTTTTAGAATATTTTCAATTAATTTAACTGCCATTTTTGTTGAATTTCCATCAACAAGGAAGTAAGTGTTCAACTTATCTCTTATTCTTTTAATCTCTCCTAGGCTCTTTCTCCTTAATTTTGAGATAACGTGATTTACCTGCTCTGTGTTATATATTTTCTGAACAAAATCGGTCTCATAAAAAGGGTTATACAAATCAAGGTCTTTATAATAAATCGAAACCACAGGCCTATTTAAAAGCAGGGCCTCTATTCCTAGAGTTGACCTGTTTATTATAATTAAATCTGAATTATTCATTAATTCAATGTTGTCTCCTTTTTCTATTACTTTAAGGTTTGTAAATCCTTCTTCGTCTGCTATTTTTTTAGGCAAGTTTGCCATCTCCCAATTCGGCCGAGACTTGACAACTAATTTATATTCAGGAGCCATTTTAAGAGCTTTAAATAAAACCCTTAGAATTTCTTTTTGTCTTTTTTTGGACAGATGGGTATCTGCAACTATTTCATTGCCATTAGTTACCTCCATGCCGTAGAAAATTATTTTCTTGCTTTGCTTAGCAAATCGTGGAGGAGTAAAAACATCGTATCTAGGACAACCCACAACCTTTACTTTATCTTCCTCGGTTCCATAATAAACATACTCCTGTTTAATTTTCTCACCTGAAGCAAGAATGTAATCAGAAATAGACCTATATCCTATTTCATGATTAAAAAATCCATGTTGAGCTATTACTGAAGGTATCTTAAATGATTTAGCGAGCATTACCATTGCGTAAACTAAAGGAACTGAATCAGCACTATTAAGGATTAGATTAATTTTACCTTTCTTCATTAACTGGTAAAACTCTTCTACTTGTTTTGAAATTTGTTTAAATTTCCTATCCATAAGAGAGCAAATTTTATACTTCAATATTTCCTCTATTTCTTTTTCAGTTCCAAACTCCTTTGAAAATTTTAAATTAAAAATTTGGTTTTTTAAAATATTTATTTTTTTCATTAAAATATTTTGATTCTTGCTATAAATTCCTGAGAACTCATAAAAAGGCAGGTATTTTCTCCCAATAAAGTAACTTTTTCTTAGAAACCCATCAAAATTGAATATTCTATTTTTCTTGTTTTTCATTAATCCCTTACAAACCGATTCAAAATATGTTTTCCCTCCATAAACGAAGATATTATTAGAACTTTTTCCAGATAAAAAAATATGAAACTTAGCATAAAATTTTTGTAAAATTCCAGCGATTTTTATTAACGTCCTTTCTCTAATATCAATATTTTTGTTCGCAGAATACTTATTAATTATTGATCTTCCATTAAACACTTTTTTTAAAATAAATCTACAGTATTCCTTATCATGATAAGAAAATTTAGAATTTTCAAATGTTATAACTTCCGTTGGTCTTTTTTGTTTAATTATTTTCTGAAGTAACCTTAAATACTTTTTTGAGGATGAAACTAGAAGATAAATGTCATAATAAAAAGCCTTAAAAAGATCTACCCCCCTATAATATAATCTAAGTTTGTTACATATTTTGTTTGTCGCCTTTATGGAAGTCTGGTGTATCTCCCTGTATATTTTATTGTCCTCATAATTTTCTTCCATCTCATACTTTATTTGTCTGGTATCAAGTAATTGCTCCACTTCAAATGAAAATGTGATTGGGATGAATTCCCTAAAATTTTCAATTTTTTTCAAGAATGCATTAGTCTGATGTTTGTTCTCCAAAAGAACAATTTTTTTCCTTTTCTCTTTCATAAAAAAATCATCCATACCCAATTTAAAAGTTTTATGTATAGCAAATTTAGTTAAAATACTTCTTTTATAGCATTGACAAAGGCGCCAGCTTTCCCTTTTAATTTTTTATAATAAAACTAATTTTTTGATAACACACTAATGCACAATACAAAACCTTAAAAATAATTCTTTGGTAAACCTTGATAGATGAAATCGGATAAAAAAATTCTTGATATAGGATGTGGAAATCATAAAATAAAAGGAGCATTAGGATTGGATGCCGTCAAGATTGATGACGTCGACGTTGTTCACAATTTAAATAAGTTTCCTTACCCTTTTAAGAATAATTCTTTTGATGTAGTTTATGCCAGCCATATATTGGAGCATCTTGAAGCTCCATTAGACGACATTCTTTGGGAGATCTGTAGAATTTGCAAACCCGGTGGAAGAATTATAATCATTGTGCCCCATGCGTTAAGTGTTTCTGCTTTTTCTGATCCCACACACAAGAAATTTTTTGCGTGGTTCACATTTGATTATTTTGGAAATAATGAACAGTCATATTATACCAAAACAAGAGTGAAAATATTGAAAAGAAAGTTTATATATATGACGGGGAGAAAAAGCTCTAAAATACTTAGACCCTTTGCATCATTAATAAGTAAATTTCCTCAAATATATAGCCATTTTTTTGCCTTTATTTTTCCAGTTTCTTCTATTTATTTTGAACTTGAACCAGTAAAAGTGAAATATTTATCCAAAGATTAAAAGCCCATCCATAGGATTTCTAACTATAATAAAGTCAATTGGCTCGTCATGAACCTTTTTACCTTCGTTCTTTAAATGATAAAAAAAAGCTTTCTCTAAACTACATCTTGCACCCTCTTTGAATTTAAAATAAATGTTTTTTGTAAGCAATAATAAAAAACCTAAGACATTTTTTGATAGTTGCCCTTTGTCTTTTAATAAAGATATGAAAAATGAATTATATTTCTTTTCAAAGGATAAGTATAGTTTTTTAGAAAAATTAGTTTTAAGAGAAATATTTTTTCTAACTACTTCTTTGTAATGATCTATGATTGAGCAATAAGTCTCAAAAGTCTCTATGTCTCTTGTTACACAAAACATATCATTCACCTGTATTTTTGGGTTAAGATTCCTTATCCTTGGGGTAACCACTCCATTCCTTTTAAAATTAAAATCTCTCATCTTAATTTTGTTTAATGGAAGAAAATCGAACCTAATTCTAATGAAATATTTATAATGAACATTATTCTCTTCCATATGTTGTTTAAGAAGTTTAAACACTCCTTTAATTTTATAAAGTTGTTGATAAATATTTCTAAAATTAAACCTCCCGGATTGAGGTAATATAAAATCTTTGTAATTCCCTTTATTTAACTGATCAATATCTCTTTTAATTAATTTATCCACTTCCGGAGATCTAACCCTTATAACTTTTGTGGGTTTTAATAAATCAATTTTTTCTATATCTGAGTCATCTTCTGCACAACAAAAAATATCATAACTTTTAATATTATCTAAAAAATTTTTCTTCAGATAAGGGTAACACAAATCAAGGGTTTTTACTTGTCCCGAGAAACATATGGCCGCTTCTTTAATAGATCTTTTTTTCATTTTTTTGGAATGAAAATTCGTTTTATAAATTTTGTTGAGGTGTGTTGTTATGATCTAAAATTTAGTTAATTTAGATATTAAAGCTTAGTTAAATTTTTATACCATTATCTATAAAGAGAACCATATAAAATGAAGATAGTAGTTCCTTTGGCAGGCAAAGATAAAAATTTTGAAGAAAGAAATTTATGCAAGCCTTTAGTTGAAATTGGCGGAAAGGCTGCAATAAAATGGACAGAAGAATCAAGACCATTTTCATACAATAATGCAGTCTTTATATTGTTAAGAGAACACCAGAAAAAATATAGTCTTGACGCTAAATTAAAGAAACTTTTTGGGAATGGCATAAGAATTATTTGGACTGAGCGGCCTACAGAAGGAGCGCCACATTCTGTTTTGCTTGCTAAAGAGCTGATAAACAATGATGAAGAATTAATCATCGACCTTCCTGACCAATATCTTGATACTTACGGACTAATGAATTTTCTTAAAAATAATTCCGAATATGACGGAGTAATTCCAACGTTCAAGTCTCTTTACTGGAATAGAGGGTATATACTGATTGATGAAAAGGGTTTGGTTAAGAAAGTATCTGAAAAAGATAAGATTCCCATTTCAGAAGATTCTACTGCGTGCATCTCATATTTCAAGAGAGGAAGAGATTTTGTCAGCGCCGCTGAAGAAATGATAAAAAAGAAAAGAATTGCTGCAAATGGGGCTTATTTAATCTCCTTAGTATACAATGAAATGATAGAAAAAGACATGAAAATAAAAACTTTCCCATGCGAATTTATTTCGACTTTAGGAACAATTGAAGGAGTTAATGCATTTGAGCAGCACTTAAGGCCCCTAAGATAAAAAAAGAACTATTTTTTATCGCAATAGTTAACATAAGAAATCTTTATAAATAGATATCTCTCAGTCTTTTTAATGAGGTTTACAATAGAAAATTTAGCTGAATTAAAAGAAAAAGCAGAAAATAGTTCTAGGAAAAGACATCCTGCAATAATGCATCCAGATGAATATCCGGGGCCGCAAGTTCTTATAAATTTTATACTTCCAAGCAGCTATGTTAGACCGCATAAACACCCAAACAAAGAAATTTGGATGCCTGTTATTGGAAAAGGATATTTGTTGTATTTTAATGAGTCTGGAAAGTTAGAAGAAAAAATTCTGTTGTCAAAAAATGAGACTTTGTACGAAGAAGTTCCAGAGAGCCAATATCATGGTTTTATAGCTCTTAACCCTATGAGTTTTGTGAACATAACTCAAGGACCACATAATCCTCAAGATTATATAACAAGGGCGTCATGGGCACCAGAAGAGCAAAGCGAAGAAGCAATAACATATTTTGAAAGCCTAAAAAGATTAATTTGAGTTAAATAAACTCGCTAAGCAAAACTTATATACTTCTTGGATAATTAGAAATTGCGATAGGATGTTTTTGGAAGACTATTAGATTTAAATAAATATGACTGCTTTTTAATAAGAAAAAATCAAAATGAAAATAATTAGTCATCGTGCGATTAATGAGAAATATCCTGAAAACAGCCTGCCTTCTATTCAGTGGGCCTTTGAATCAGGTTATGGAATTGAAATAGATATAAGGATTAATAAAAATGGAAATTTAGTTGTGATCCACGATGAGGATTGTATGAGATTATTTAATGATCCAAGAAAAGTTATAAAAATGAACGATAAAGAATGTAAAGATATAGGCATTTGTTCTTTTGAAGATGTTTGCGTATCTTATATAAAAATTGGAAAAGAGGCAACTTTAGCCTTACATATAAAAGATATAAATGAATTTTTAGTTGTTGAAAAAACTATTTCAATCTTAAATAAATATAACCTAAAAGATAATTGCTTTATTTTTGCTGTAGATGATCAAACTATACCTCTAATTAATAAAGTTAAAGAAAAATATCCTCAAATAAAAGTTGCTTTACATTTGCCAGAAAATTCTCATTTATTCAATGAAGAAAATTTTGAAAAAGCAGATGTAATATGGATTGATGAAGAATCTGGAAATTGGATAAATAATAAAATAGTCGATTTAGCTAAAAAAACAAACTCACAAGTTTTCTGCATGTCCCCTGAATTTGTTCCTAATAATATTTTCCGTAAAAATTATAAACAAAAATGGATTGAATTCATTAACTTAGGAGTTAATGCTATTATAACAGATTATGCTGATGAGTTGAGAGAATTTGTCAGTGAAAAACTTAAAGACCAAACATCTCTCTGACTAAATGTTTTTGTGCCTCAAACTCTTCAGGCGTATTTAAACCATACATCTCAGTTATCGGGTAATGTAAAATAATTTTTCCATCTTCAATGTATTGATTATATATAGGACAAACATAAAATTCATTGTTCGTTCTAATATTTTTATTAATCATTTGATTTGCATATTTAATTAAATCTCTCCCACTTCTAAAATAATAACATCCTGTCGCCCCATAATCACTTATCATGACTTTTTCGGCTGTCTGCACAACTCTTGGATGTTCTTTTACTTTAACAAAGCTATAACCAGGATTGTCTGTGTGTACTGTTTGTACTCCCCCATAAGCATTATTTCTCCTCATAAAATCCAAAAAATGCTCAGGAATCCAGTTCAACACCTGATCACTGTCTTTAATAATAACTTCTTCATCATTATCAAAAAGATGTTTTGCTAATAAAACTGTACAAATCGCCCCTTCCGTTATTCTATCAATAACAACAATACTTGCATTTGGTTCGATTTTTTTTAATA
>CAYHJV010000022.1:0-10605 GCA_964357045.1 Candidatus Woesearchaeota archaeon
ATACTCGCTGAAGAATTTGATGCAAAGAAAGACTAGAAGTTTCTTTACAATTTTGTCTATTTTTATTGGAATCACAACGATATTTATTTTTGTTGCTTTTGGGCTGGGACTTTATAATTATGTTGATGAATTAAGCTCTAGCGGTTCGGCAGATAAAATTGTAGTTCAATCTAAAGCTGGTTTTGGAGGGTCTGATTCAACTTTTGGTTTTACCGAAGATGAGGTCGAATCTGTTGAAAAAACTGCAGGGGTTTTTGAGGCATCTGGAACTTACTTCAGGGCTGCACAAATAGAATTTAGTGATGAAAAGAAATTTGTTTTTCTTACCGGATATGATCCTAAAAAACCTTTGATTATGGAAGTGTTTGGCATAGATATTACTGAAGGAAGAATGTTAAATTCCGGAGAGGAAAATAAAATAGTTTTAGGTTACAATTATTTAGTTAGAGATAAAATATTTTCAAAACCTATTTCACTTAACAGCAAAGTTAAAGTTAATGGGGTTGATTTTGGAGTTGTTGGATTTTTTGAAGAAGTTGGAAACCCCCAGGATGATTCCTCGCTTTACATTTCAACTGAATCTTTTAGAGGACTTTATCCCGATGAAGAATTACTATTTAATTGGATTGTTGCGAGAGCAGATCTTAATAGTGTTGATGAAACAATAGAAAGAGTTGAAAAAACTTTGCGGGATGAAAGAAATCAAGATGAAGGAAAAGAAGATTTCTTTGTTCAGTCTTTCCAGGATTTTATAGAGGGTTTTAGCACGGCGCTTAACATTGTAATAGGTTTTGTTGTTTTGATTGCTTTGATTTCAGTTATAGTAAGTGCGATTAATACTGCCAATACAATGATTACTTCTGTTTTAGAAAGGGTTAAAGAAATTGGAATTATAAAGTCAATAGGAGCTAAAAACAGAGATGTATTTGGGATATTTTTGTTTGAATCAGGATTTTTGGGATTTGTTGCTGGGGTAATTGGTGTTTTAGTTGGGTGGGGATTAAGTTCATTCGCTGCTGCACTTTTAAGAAATCTTGGCTATGGATTTTTACAGCCTTCTTTCACCCCTTGGTTATTTATTGGTTGTATAACATTTGCAACACTTACAGGGGCAATTTCGGGAATAATTCCGGCCGTGAATGCTGCGAGAACAAATCCTGTTGATGCGTTGAGGTATGAATAACGCGAATCACTATTTTCAATACTAGCTATTTCTTTCTGAGTCATAGCATCACACCCAATTCCATAGTTTTGTTTATAAATTTATTAGTCTGATTTAACTCCAACCACTTTGACATATCGTCTTCTTATGGGGAGCTCTGTACAATTATTATGTGTTAACTTATAAGCCGCAAATATTATATCATATCTAGATTTTTTGTATTGAATATTACTCTTAATTTCTTTTTGTAGGGAAGCATTATTTCTATACCTTTTTTTCTAGAAGCAGGTTCCAAACGTTTAATTGAGGCAATTATTTGAATGGATTCTTTTATTTTCATTAAATCCATAATCCCCATAAAAAAGTTTTTGTCGGTTTTGTGCATGTATGTTCTGTCTTCTGTTTTTGAGTAGGGATGGCTATGATAGTGTCCTATAGTTTTAAATCCATTAGATAAAGTCTCTAGTGTGTTCTCAAAATCTATAAGACGGTCTAGCGCTTTCATATTGCCATGGCATGCAGATGTTGGAGTGGTGCTGGCATTTGTCCAAGGATATGAGTTAATTAAAATATATCCTTGATTGTGTTTTTTACCAACTAACCCTCCTATGGACTCGTAGGAATTTTTTTCAACTAAATTCCTTATAATGTTGTATAAAGGAGCTCCAGAAAGCTCCACGAGTCCTTCAATTTTCGTTGCTTTTCTCATGTATTCTCTACTATAGCAATTGTTTTAAATTTATTTCTGTGGTAAAGAATATGAGTTTTTGGTTCAATAATTTTGCTGAATTTGAGAGAAAACAAAATAGAGAAAACAGGCTGGTTTTGAATTTTAGATACATTTCTGATAAGAATGACACTGAAAAAGATAAGAATGTAAAGGCCTATGTCCAAAAAAATGTAAGGATTCCTTCTGGTTTTGTTCATGTTGATAAGGTTGAGGGCCTGATTGAAAAAATTATGAGAAATCAGGATTTGAACATTCCATCTGTTAACAGAAAAAAATTTGGAAAGTTTGAGGTTCTTGACATAGAAATGCCAAACCATATGTCCATTATTCAAGAATTGTCAGGAGAATTTCAGACGGGAAATTATGATAAATTTTTGAGATTTGGTGGATTTTCTCCAGGGAGAAAAGTTGTTTTTGATGAAAAGGTTTTAGAGCAGTTTAAAGACAAACAAGAAGTTGAATTACAAAATTTAAATGGGGTGGAGTTTAATGGATTTTTGACAGAAGAAGAATTCAAAACTCTTCCTTATTTAGTGATTGACATTGAAAAACCATTATGGAAAAAAAGAAGGGAAAAAGAGTTGATTGATTTGAGGGAGAGACTTCTTAAACAGGAAAAAAAGTACGAGAAAAATAATAAGGGCGATTTATTTGAATCTTCAAAATCAATTAAGAGAAAAAGAGTCATAGGAAAATTAGAAGAGAGATTGAAGGTGAATATTGATGATGTCGAGAGTATAAATCTTTACGACGAGAGATTTAATGCAGATGTTTCTTATGTCGGGACTATTTGGGGCAATAATGGGGAAGTTGTAAAAGAGCTTTATGTTATAGACCCTAACGATGAAATTTTAAGAGCTGAAGAAAATGGATTTAAAATTATTAAATTCAAAAATGAAAAGGAATTAATTAATGGCTTCATTGACAAGTTAAAAGAAAGAAAACCAGTAATATCATACGGACACAACCAGGTTTATGATACAACTCAATTAAAGTTTGCTGCCGACAACTGGAAAATTATGTTCGATCCTGCCATCAAGGAAATTAAGCCGAGAAGAGATTTCGTCAGAAAATTTTTGCAAAGACTTAAAGAAGACTTGATTTATCTTGACACTTTATGGATTTCTAAAATTTTTTATCCTTATTTGAATCAAGGCAGGTTTGAAACAAGCCATAAACTAGAAGGTGTTGCGAGATTTTTAGGAATTGATTTTAAAAAATCCTTGACTCATGAACAATTGAGAGAGATTGAAGCAAAGAGGCTTGCTGGAAAAACTCTTGAAGTGAGAAAAAAAGCAGCTGAAGAAATGATTTCTTATTCCTGTGCTGATTTGAACGTCACTAAAGAAATAATAGATAAAATAAATCCTTTTTCTCTTTTATTAAAAATGAAAGATGTTCTGCCTTTTTGCACACTAAGTGAGATAGCTTTTTCAACTAACTGTATGAATAAACTTCATGAATTTAAACACTTCCAAAAAGCAGGAAACATGCCTTATTATGAGTACAAAGCGAAGGAGCGACAGGATGAGATGCAAATTTTTAAGAAAAGATTTGCCAGCGAAAAAAAAGATAATTTGAGAAATGCTGGACTGAAGAAAGTTAGCGGAGGTTTTTATGAAAATGTTTCGGAATTTTATGTTCCTTTAGAAGATTGGACAAAAGAGGTTGCTTTCAACTTGCATCCAAAATTGAAAGAAATTTACAACTCGGTTAGAGGTAGTGAAAAAGAATATTTTGCTTTTTTGCAATATCTTAAATCTTTTATGAAAGAAATTTATGCAGACCATTATTTTGTAAACAGAGATAAGGAAGTTTATAATTTCACGCTGGATTATTTGGGATTAAATGAAAGAGATGCTCAGGAATTTTTCAGCGAAATAAGAAAAAATGTAGATTCTGATGAGCTAAATGGTTTGGTTGGGTCTTTCAGATTTTTGAAGAATCATTTTAGGAGTATTTATGCTCCTTTGAATGGAGGAAGCAGGCAGATTATAAGGCCAACCCAAAGAAACCTTTCAAGTATTACTTATCCTAAAATAATGGAAAAAGACGCTGATTTGTTTTTGTTAAGATACAATTCTGAATCGATAAGAGACAATCTTTCTGATTACAACAAAAAAACTCTTGCCGCTTTTTTAAATAATTTCAATAAGTTTGACGGTATTATTAGTTATATGGGAAGTTCTCTTTACAGTCTCAACAATTTCAATTCTACTGATGGAAGAAGCCTCCTATACTCTTTTATTTACAACACCAGATTCACTAGTTCAACAAATAAATTCTTTACAAGATATGGTATCGATGCTGACATTTTATCAGAGAAAATTGTTGAAGGATATAAAACATTTGCAAATGAAATTAAAAGTAATGGACTAACTTTTTTAGATAATATCGGAGATTATGTTTTAGTGCATGGACAAGGAAACTTGCCTTCTTCAATAAAAATCAGAGATTTGAAGACGTTTGAGGTAAAATGATTGGCTACTTATTTAAAGATTTTATCTCTTCAATTTCTCTTATAACTCTTATTTCGTCCGCCGTTAAAAGATCTTTATTTTTTAAGAGAATTTTTATTTGTTTTTCTGAAATGTCAGAATACAAAATATCTAGATCTTTTATTTTTCTTTCAAAGTTTGTACCTGGGACTGAAATCGCTACTTCCATGTTTTGTTGAGCCTCTTGAACTGATTTATTTTCTGACTGAATATTTTTGACACGCCCAACCCTCTCATTTTTTCTGTTGATTAAATTCAAGCCAGAAATTAATTTCCCAGCTTCTACCTTTACTCCAAAAATTGCTGGAGCTGTATTTCTGAAAACATATTGATGAAGAATTTTTAATTTGCATATTGATGAAAGTTCCATAAGCCTTCTTTTTTCAATTTCGTTTGCTTTTTGTTTTCTAAATTCAATAAGATTATCAATTAACTTGTAAACAACCTCGTCTTCTATGATTTTTATTTTTTCTTGATTTCCTAAAATTTTGGCATCCTCTTCGATTTGTGTATTAAACCCGACTATTACGCCGTCAATTTCATTAATTTTTAGATTTGCTTTTGCCGAGGCAATGTCATTTTTACTTATGTTACCTATCCCTGCTTTTAATACAGGAATATTATGCTGCTTTAATAAAAATAAAAGCGCTTCTAAACTTCCTAAAGAATTTGCCTTGACTATAATTCCGTGGTTTTCTGTCTGAATGTTTTCTGAAATTTCTTTTTTGAATTCTTTTTTTATTTTTTCTTGGTCTCCTTTGTAAATTATGAAGGGCATTCCAGGCAAGACATGAGCTTTTTCGGTTAATTGCATTCTTATTCCTGTTGCGGCGTGCACTTTTTCCTTTCCTTTAAACTCATCAAACAAAGGCTGGATTTCTTCTAAGACTCTTACCTTTGAAATTATTGGGTCTCCATCCAAAGTGGCTATTGCAATTTCATCGCCTTTTGATAAAACTCCGTCGTACAAAACGGCTTCTGCGTAGTCTAAAGATTTTACTTTTTTTATTTCAAATATAACTCCCTTGGCCTCATTGCTTATTTTCAGCCTATCAAAGAGATATTTTTGACTTAAACCGCATAGCATCATTATTAATTCTGGAAGTCCCTCACGGGTTTTTGCCGATAGAGGAACTAGAGCAATTTTTTTTGTGAAGTCTTCTATGTTATAAAATAAGTCAGCATCAAAACCGAAGCTGTTTAGTGAGCCGATTAAAGTTAAATATCTCTCGTCAAAAATCTGTTTTACACGCTGTGACTGAGATTCAATGCTCTTTTTTAATTCCCATCCATCATTAGCATAATTTTTCCATCCAGAAATATTGTCTATTTTGTTTAATGCTATTATAAAGGGAGTTCTATTTTTTTTCAAGATCTGTAGAACTTCAGCAGTTTGTGGTTTTATCCCTTCATTGATGTCTATAACTAAAACTGCTAAATCAGCTAGAGAACCGCCGCGTTTTCTTAGATTTGTAAACGCAGCGTGGCCTGGCGTGTCAATTAATAAAAAACCAGGAATATCTAATTTTATTTTTGATTTCTCAATTAAAGGACAGGCTTTTTTTAACTGCGAGATTGGGTAAGATGTAAATGAAATTTTTTGAGTTATCCCTCCTTTTTCATCCTTGTGAACAAAACTATCCCGTAAACTATCCAGTAGGGTCGTCTTTCCATGGTCGACGTGCCCTACTACTGTCACGATTGGTTGACGAATTTTCTGTTCCATCTTGGTTGGGTTTGGGAACCTTTTCAAAAGGTTCACTGCCATAGAATTAAATGGAAAAGGAAGGATTAAAAGGTTTTTGTTTCCAACATTTAAGTTTTTAAATCCCCTTTCTCTTTATAGTGTATGAAATCTAAGAGGGAGATATTTGATAGAGAATTAAGAAGAAATAAATTTAGGGTGACTGTTTTTGGTTCTGCGAGAATTAAAAAAGGAAATCCTAACTATTGGCAACTTTTTACTTTGGGGGAGCTTTTGGGTAAAAGAGGTATTGACGTTGTGACTGGAGGCGGGCCTGGAACCATGGAGGCTGTAAGCAGGGGCCATAAAATTAAGAAAAATGGAAAAGATGTTCACACCATTGGACTGGGAATAGAATTGCCTAAGATTCAGAAATTCAATAAAAGTGTAGACATAAGAAGAGAATTTAAAAGATTTTCAAGCAGGCTTGACCATTTCATGCTTTTGTCAAATGCGATAATTATTGCCCCTGGAGGAATAGGAACTCTTTTGGAATTTTTTTATGCATGGCAATTAGTTCAAGTTAAACATATATGCCACATACCAATAATTCTTATGGGGAAACAATGGTTTAAATTAATTGATTGGGTTAAGAAGGATGTTCTTGGTAGAAAATTCATTGACAAAGAAGATTTAAATTTATTATTTTTGGCAAATACTCCTAAAGAAGCAGTGGAAATAGTTGAAATGGCGCGGGAAGAGTACAATCAGGGAAATAAAAATTTCTGCTTGAATTACAAGAAGTACAGGCTAGATTAACTTAAAGAATAAAAATCTATTCTCTGGTGCTTTTTCCTCTTTTTACAATTCCATCAACAATTTCAATTGCGTGAGAAGTGCCGATTCGGTTCGCTCCAGCCTTTAAAAATGCAAGAGTTTGTTTTGTGTTGGTTATTCCTCCTGCAACCTTGACAGGAAAAAATTTTCCAATGGCATTTCTTATTGTTTTCACGTCGTTGATTGAAGCCCCTCTTGGTCCGTAGCCAGAACATGTCTTGACAAAATCCGCTCCAGAAAGGACAACCATTTTTGATGCTTCTGCAATTTCCTTGGAATTCAAATATCCGGTTTCAATTATGAACTTTATAATTATTTTTTCCTTTGTTTTTTTTACGGTTTTAACAATTTTCTTCATTTCCTCCAGACAAAGTTTTTTGTTCTCTTTAAATAAACCAACATTCATGCTCACGTCAAGCTCGTCTGCTCCTGCTTTTGCGGAGTCAATTGCAGAAACAATTTTTGATTTTTTTGAATCCTGTCCGAGAGGAAAACTCACAATCGTTCCGACCTTTGCTTTTTTTCCCAAAATTTTTCGTGCAAGCATTACATGTGAAGGATTTACAAAGGCACTGTTGAACCTATA
This sequence comes from Candidatus Woesearchaeota archaeon, assembly GCA_964357045.1. Lineage (GTDB taxonomy): Archaea > Nanobdellota > Nanobdellia > Pacearchaeales > GW2011-AR1 > CAYHJV01. The sequence continues at coordinate 7,498 of CAYHJV010000022.1, forward strand.
TTTCAAAACTTTCGTACATAAAATTCTTATATCAGATTCAGTTGAATTCGGATGATGATTCGCAAAATCAAGATGCAAGGCTAAATCATTTCTTTCCATTATAAAATTAAAGGGAAGGGAATTTTTAAACATTTATGATTCCCAAAATTTTATAAACTACTTCTAACAATACATTTTATGCATAAAGGAGTTTTGATAACGATTGTGTCTGCCTTTGTAATTATGATTATTTTAGGCGTAATTATAGTAAATAATATGGGTGACGAGGACGCTGCGCCGGCTATAAAAATTGAAGTTATAAACACAAATGCGTTGCCTTCTACTCCTACTTTTGATTCAGACGGCCAAAATTCTGGTTCTTCAGGGACTGCTGCAACAGAAAATGTCATTGAAATGAGCTCCTCTGGATTTAGTCCGAGCACGCTTAATATAAATGTCGGAGAAACAGTTACCTTTACTAATGTTGATGGTTCAACTAGTCTTTGGCCAGCAACAGATATTCACCCAACTCATAAAATTTATCCTGGTTCTGATATAGATAAATGTGGAACTGCAGAGGAAAATTTAATATTTGATTCTTGCGGGCCTGTAGCCTCCGGCGAGAGTTATAGTTTTACTTTTGATGAAGCGGGAACTTGGAAATATCATGATCATAGAAGGGCCAGCAGAATAGGAACAATAATTGTAAGTTGATTTTAAAATGAAGAGAGCAAAAACAGAGCGTGAAATTGTTATAAATTTGCCTACGGAAGGTCTGATTAATAAAACAAAGGAATTGGCACAACTTTTTCTTGGCAGACTGCTTATATCTAAAGATGTGAAAAAACTTTTTTATATTTCTTTGTTCTTAAGAATCGGCTTGGCGATTGGTTTTGTTTATGCCGCGATTTCTTCCCTATTAAATCCTAGCAACTGGATTGGCTTCGTCCCTGATTTTGTTGAAATTTTAATAAGCAAAGAATTGTTCTTGACTTTATATTCTGTATTTGAAATAGTTTTAGGGTTATTTTTAGTGTTGGATTATAAAACTTTTTACGTTTCAATTGTTTCAACAGCGACTTTATTCTTTATAACAATTAGCAATCTTTCCGCTTTCGATATTGTATTTAGAGATGTTGTTATTCTTTTTATGTCCGTGGCGTTGAACGTTCTAACTTATGATAAGAAATAGGAAATCTAATGGAAGAGAAAAAAGAATTTAAATGCGAAGTTTGCGGCAGAATTTTTGGGGGTGAGGAAGCTTTAGCCCAGCATAATGCCGCTAAGCATTCTGAAGCGATTATTAAGAAAGAAAATAAAAAACCTGCAGATAATAAAAAAATTAGAAATTGGATAATTTCTATTATAATTCTAGGAACTATTGTGGCCGGCTTTATATGGATGACTTCTGGAATAAATAATGAAGACCAAGCTTGTTTAACTCAACCAGCGACAGAAATTAACATTGGGGGGCATACTAATCTTAAATTACATATTCATGCTGATTTAAACATTTTAATTGATGGAGTTTCAGAAAACATTCCTGCAAACATTGGGATTAGTGAAGGAATAATGAGGCCGGTTCACACTCACGATTCAAATGGAGAGATTCACATAGAAGGGCCTTGTGTAAGAGGTTTTACATCGGGAGATTTCTTTGACATTTGGGGCAAGGAATTTGATTCCAGTAAAATCTTTGATAAAACTACTGAAAATGGAACTCTAAGATTTTTAGTTGATGGACAAGAAAACAGTGAATACAGAAATCTTATTTTAAGAGACGACCAAAATATTTTGATTGAGTATACTTCTAATAATGCTTAGACGCTTAGGTTAAATTTATAAGTTTCTTTATTTTAATTCTGTAATGGATTTTCTTGAGAGATATCTAAAAAAAGAGAATGGAATCAAATATGATATTGATTATATGATTACGGAGAAGGGTCGCTTGGCTTCTATCGTATCACGGATGCCTGCTGCACGTAATTATGGGGGAATTAATAATGTTGGAATGATAATTGCTTCACATGCGGCAGAAATAAATAGGGATTCATATTTTATGATTCATCATGGGGAAATCAAAGGCAAGATTCATGAAGGAAATATTATTTTGATTGACGGTGTTACAACAACAGGAACTTCTTTAAAAAAAGCTTTGGAAGTGATGGAGGCACATCGTATCAATAGAGATAGAATTGAATGTTTTGCGGTTGTTGATGGACGTCTTCCCGGGTCGAGAGACTTTTCGGTTAAATCATTGTATGATCTTTTTGCAAACAATAAAAATGGCAACAAATAATTCAAAAATTATTTAAACGACAAACTACTTTTCTATCTATGGCTAAGGTGACTATTTACTCTACCTCGACATGCCCTTGGTGTGCTAAGGCGAAGGAATTCTTAAAAGCTCACAAGATTAAATTTACTGACAAAGATGTTGGAGAAAATAGAAAATACGCCGAGGAAATGGTAAAAAAATCTAAACAGATGGGTGTTCCCATCATAGATATTGATGGAAAAATAACTGTGGGTTACGATGAAGATAGATTAAAAAAGCTTTTGAAAATTAAATGATTATAATAAGAAAAATAAAAGAGTGGCTCGCTGACGCTCGCTATTAATAGATAGTTTTAATAAGAATGTTCTAAGGTTACATTTAATCAGTCTTTTCATTATCAATCAATAAATATCTCACGAGCTGTGCGAGTGAGCAATTTTGTCGTAATATCCCAAACTTTAAAAACGCATCAAATTTATGTTTCTTATGGAAAATTACACTCTTGAAGATCTTGGAAAACAATATGACCTTGAGTTAGACAGAGTTGTGGAAAAAATAAAAGAAACTGAGGCGAAAGTTGTTCTAGTGCAATTTCCTGATGGCTTAAAAGCTTATGCTGTTTCTGTTATAGATTATCTCAGAGAAGAAACAAAAAAAGACAATGTTGAATTCATAGTTTGGCTTGGAGCGTGTTTTGGGGCTTGCGATTATCCTGTTGGACTCGAACAGTTAAAACCCAAAGTTGATTTAATGGTGCAATTCGGCCATAGTTCGCTGATGCCGAGCTACATGTAACTGAAGTAAATTTTTAATCAATGAATTTAGTTGCGTTAGCGAGCAGAGTTATATGT
>CAYHJV010000023.1:0-10535 GCA_964357045.1 Candidatus Woesearchaeota archaeon
CAGTACCAGTCAAAAAGAAAACCTTCTCTCCTTTCTGTTTATGCCAGCGAGCTATAGCATCAGCTATAACTTTTTCAAATGCATGTCCAACATGGGGGCGTGAATTGACATAGTCCACGGCCGTGGTAATAAAGAATTTTTTCTTATTCATAGATTTATATTCAATTCCTTATTTTTATTTCTTTCTAATATATTCCTTTCAACTAAAATCATATCTTCACATCTTTTTTTATGTTTAATATAGAGTCTAATAAACTTAATCAATCTTAATAAGGATTCTTTCTCGTTAACACTAAGCCTATAAAAATCCTGATTATTTTTTCCTTTTACTGCTTTTCCTTCTAAATTTAATCTTGTAATGATTCCTAAAGAATTTAATCTATCTTTAATTTGCATTAAAATATTTTTATCATAAGTTCCTAGTCTAAATCTCGCTCTATTCTGATAAACTCCAAAATTTCCTTCAGCATCGGCATACCCCCCTAAAAAAGCAAAAAAATAACAATTTTTTTCTAAAATCCAGCTTTCAATATCATCTTTTTTTGGCAATAAAAAAGAAAATGATTTATCTAAATTACAATACATACCATAGACATCATTATTAAATTTAAATTTGAAATGCCCATATTTTCCATACACTTCTTTAATTAGGTTATATTGTTCTTCCTTGGTTGTACTTGATTTAACAAAGATAGTAGAGTTTTCATTTATAGCTTTAACATTTAAGTCCCCTAATCTGAAACCAATCATATAAGCTTTTAGTTTATTATCTCCATCAAACTTCTTTTTGGAATATTTAGTATTTGCTTGAGATAAATTCTTTTTATTTAAATTAAATTTCTTCAATTTTTTGAAAATTGTAACTTTATCACAATCAAACATTTTTCCAATTTTAGAGCAAGACAAATTTTTTTCTATATATAATTCTTTTAATTCTTTCCTATCAATTTTGACTATATTTTTACACCTAATTGGGATATTTAATTCAATTAATCTATTATAAACAGTGCAAGAACTTATCTCTAAAATTTTAGATATTTTCTGTGTTGAAAATTTTTTATTAATATATAAATCAAACAATCTTTCTTTAGAGATTATTATTTTCTTTTTGGGTTTTCTTAATTTTATATTATAATCTTTTAATCTCTTTTGAATAACTGTTGGGTCACAATTAAATTTTTCTGCGATTTTATAAGTTGATAAATCTCTAATTAGGTATAAATCTTCTAATATTCTCTCTGGTATTTCAATCTTTTTCGTCACTACTTATGAAAGAAAAAAGAATTTATAAACCTGTGTCCTAATTCAAGAATAGTTAACATAATCAATTGCTGTTGTAATGTAAAATTTATTCGCCATGATAAAACAAGAATTAAAAGATATAAAAAGTTAATCTTTAGGAGTATATAAAAAACTGAGGTCTTTTTTACCCCAATGCGTCCAGCAATTTTCATATTTTCTTAGAACGGTTCTAGCCCCAATCATGCTGTCAATTTCTGTTTTGTTCAAAACATTAAAGTGTAATTTTCCATCTGGGTTTTTTTGAACTATCAAGCTTCTTAGTCTCAAATCATCAATGTACTTAATATCTACTTCCCTCCTGGGAATAGGGAATGGATTTATCTTAAACTTCTTAGATTTCTCAATTTTTGTTACAAAATCCATCGCTTCATAAAAAGCAAAAATAGTTGATGCCGACCAAAAAACACCCGGAAATTTTCTCTGCCCATGGGCACCGCCCCTATAACATGAATCAAGATCGTTTGAATTATGTTCTATATTAATCCAATCAGAATACTGTTTTGGATCCCCTTTAAAATGCATGGGTAAATTGAAAAGATGTGTTTCATAAGATTTTCCTTCCTCATCTCTAGAAGAAACCCTAACTCTAAGACTCTTAGCATATGGCGTTTTGTCTAGGATTTTTCCATCAAAATCACCCCTATCCTTCATTATTTTCATTTCGGCACCCGCAACAGTTCTTGTCCATGTAGTTCCCCTAAAATGGCCATCGGCACCCATCCAGTAAAAACCCCAAGGAGGAATTTCAACTTTCTGATTTTTCATAGAATTAACTAAAAGAATATAGGGCCAAATTTTATTGTCTTCTAAAAAATCATTAGTCATTCGGGAAGGGGCGTTTTCACCGCCAATTTCTCTCAAAATTTTTCTAGAATCTACTTTTACCAACTTCTCCAGAGATTTTATTCCTTCGTCAGAACGTGTTTTTTTAATTCTAGCGCCCAGAGGGAAAAAAGCAATCTTCCCTTCTTCTAAATTCTCAACACTTTCAACAGCGCTTTTATAGCTATTTCCAACAATAGATAAATGCCCTTCATCAATCAAGCTTAAAATTTCTTTTTCATTAATCTTTCCAGAATGTTCTATGTTATTGATATCTAAAACCTCCTTAACAGTTGGTGTTCTAAAAGTTCTTTCTCTCATAAAAAAATATATGAATTCAATTTAAAATCATTATTGTTCTGAAACATATAACAACATTACTAAAACTATTTAAACCAAAAAAGATTTTATTGAATATGTTCGATAAAAAAATCTGCAGTAAATGCCAAGAGAAAATAAGTGGCAAATTTGACTACTGCCCTTATTGTGGAAATTCTACAAGCAATAAAAAAGAGGATTGGGGGCTTTTAGGAAAAAATGACATGGAAAATCCATTTGAAGATATTTCAAAATCAATGTTTGGAGGAATCAGCGGAAAAATGTTCAATAACATGCTTGGAAGTGCAATGAAAATGTTAGAAAAAGAAATGAGAAAAAACATAGCTCCAGCAAACGAGGGAATTAAGTCAAACTTTGAACTTTATATAAATGGCAAAAAAATAAACCCAGAGAATATAAAAGTCATGAAAGGTCCTGCAAAGAAGAAAGTAAAACCCCAAGTGCTAAATTCAAATCACTTTGATTCAGAAAATACAAAAATATTTTCAAGTCTACCAAAAAAAGAACCAGCAACAAATATTAGAAGACTTGCAAACAAAGTAATATATGAAATAGAAGTTCCTGGAGTCGAATCAATAAAAGATATTTCAATAGTAAAATTGGAAAACGGTCTTGAAATAAGAGCCATAGGAAAAGATAAAGCCTACAAAAAAGTAATTTCAATAGACCTCCCGATTTTAAGGTATAAACTTAACGACCAAAAATTAGTTCTTGAGTTAGGCGATAATTAATAAATGATAAATGAGGCTATACGACTCGAGCCCTGACCTTGTCATTGATATTAAAATTCTCAAAGTCAAAACTCTCGGAATTTGATTCAAATCCGCGAAATTTGCAATTTCAAAATGAGGCTGCACGGATTTGAACCGTGGACCCCTGCCTCGCTGAGTTTTCCGCCTTTCCAAAAAGGAGAGGTAGTGTCGAGCAAGATCGTTTGGCAATCTTGCCTAACTCTCAACAAACGATGTTGCGAGTTAAGGAGAACCTTGGTTCTCCCACATATCAGAGCAGTGCTCTACCAGGCTGAGCTACAGCCTCATCTAAGAAAATAAAGATAAACTGTTTAAAAAGCTTCCCAACCCTAATCTTTAAAAACCAACTTTTTCTCAATAAACAATGGCACACGGAATGTATCACTACATCAAGCAAGCATGGAAAAAACCAGACAAAGAAACTCTTAGAGTTAGAATGATTGACTGGCGTAAAAGCCCCGCACAAGTAAATGTCGACAAACCATTAAGACTAGACCGAGCAAGAGGCCTGGGTTACAAAGACAAAAAAGGTTTTGTTGTTATAAGAATAAGATTAAAACGAGGAGGTCACAAGAGATCAAGACCAATAAGAGGCCGTAGAAGTAAAAGAATGCATACAAGAAAAAATCTTCAGATGAACTACCGATGGATTGCAGAACAAAGGGTCCAAAACCATCACAAGAACCTTGAAGTTCTAAACTCATATTTAATAGGAAAAGATGGAATACATTATTTCTTTGAAGTAATTTGTGTGGATCCAAGTAAGCCAGAAATAAAAAACGATCCCACAATGAAATGGATAACTAAATCTACAAATAAGAAAAGAGTATTGAGAGGATTAACAAGTGCAGCTAAAAAGTCCCGTGGATTAAGAAGCAAACATCCAACTTCAAAAACAAGACCAAGTGTAGGCGCTGGTGAAAGAAGAAGTCAATAATTATAAAAATATTTTTAAAGCTAATCTTATTAACTAATTAATGGAAGGTTTGCAAGAAGTTCTTTATCCCAAAAATACTCCAAAAAATTATAATGAAAATGGTAAAGATTCAAGAAAACCAAAGATTACTGTTTCTGGAAATCTCTCAAAGACTGAAGCCAGACGTGAATATCAAAGACGCTATTATCAAACACATAAAGAACAAGCAAAGGAGTATCAAAGACAATACAATTTAACCCACAAGAAAAAGCAAACTTCAAGATTAGGAAGAGGAAGAGAGGCAAGTTTTAATGCTCCAAGGCAGGTCATAAAAACAACTTTCAACACAAATGACTTAATGCATGCTCCTGTTGAAAAAACGATAAGAATGCTTGAAAAAATAATCAACGGCGAAAGATTTTTTACTATGTGAAATAATTAAACGACATATCTCTTATTAAAGATAATGGATACAAAAAATGGTTAAAAGGGTATTAGAATACAAAACACTAGAAGAATTAAAGGAAAGGTACGGAAAGAAAAACGTAACAGAAAAAGGAGTGAAGGGCCTTTACTTGTTAGAAGAAATTAAAAGAAATAATGAGAGTGGTAAGGGGATTGCTCCAACCTCAATAAGATTTGTAGATCGCAGAGGCTTGAAGAAAGAAGAGGTCTCAAAGCTAGAAACATATGTAAGAAGAGAATATCAAAAAGAGTATAGCAAAGTTAATAAGAAAAAGCCTAAGAATAATCAAGGGACAAATGGCAACGCTCCAAGAGAATTAATAAGAACAACTTTTAACACATATGATTTAATGCAGTCTCCTGTTGAAAAAACGATAAGAATGCTTGAAAAAATAATCAACGGCGAAAGATTTTTTACTATGTAGTTCCGCAATTCTTAAAAAACCTTTAAAATTACATTGAGTATGTCCAAAAAGAAATATAACATAGGTAGTTTAAAGAAACTGAAAATATTAATAAAAAAACACGGAGAGGAAGAAGGGAGAAAAGAATATCAAAGATGGTATCAAAAAAGGTACAACAATTTGCCAGAACCAAAGAAAAAAAGAGAAGATGCTGTAAAAAGACATTACGATGACAATTTCAAACATATTCAAAGGGGTTACACTCATCCAAGACCAAGCATAGATTATATTTTAACTGAAAAGAATTTAATTTACTCTCCGCCAGAAAAATTGATTCTAATGCTGGAAAGAATAAAAGAAGGAATTGTAAAATACAGATCTGACCGGCGTTTTAGCAATGGAGATGTAAATGATGGGGGCTTACTCAAGAGATTTCTAACCACAGAAGGCAACCCAAGATATGACCTCTATAAAAGAAAACAAGATTTAGCCCAAATGAATTTTAATCCTAATATAGAAAATAACAATGGAACAATTAAAAACCGTAAATAAAATAATAATCCATCATACTCACAGAGACCCGGATTCTTTAGAATCTATAAGGGATTTACACGTAAACAAAGATGGCTGGGAAGAAATAGGATACCACTATGTTATAGGCAATGGAAACAAAACAAGTATTGACGGCAAGATATATCCAACAAGGCCAAAAAAATTTATAGGAGCACATGTTTACGGTCGCAATGCAGATTCAATTGGAATCGCTCTAATCGGAAATTTCGACAAGACCACTCCAACAAAAAAACAAATTAAAGCATTAATTAAACTCATAATAAAAATCACAAAAGAACACAACATAAAAATTGAGAATGTAAGAGGCCACAGAGAATTTCCAGGTGTAACAAAAACTTGTCCAGGTAAAAATTTCGATATGGATGAACTTAGAGAACAACTCAGAATAAAATTGCAACCAAAAAACTTATATACAACTTGCTTTTTCTTTTAATATGACACACGCCTTGCCTTCTTTACCTTACGCTTTCAATGCACTTGAACCCTACATAGATGAAAAAACAATGCTTATTCATCATGGAAAGCACCATCAAGCTTATGTTGACAAATTAAACGCAGCTTTAGAAAAACATCCCCAACTTCTTAAAAAAACAGCCGAAGAATTGATAAAGAATCTTAACTCAATTCCAGAAGATATTAGAGCAGCCGTAAGAAACCACGGAGGGGGTCACGTAAACCATTCTTTTTTTTGGCCTATTTTAAAGAAAGGCTCAAAATTTGACCCTAAAAGCGAAGTTGGAAAGGCAATAATTAAAACCTTTGTCAGTTTTGATAAATTTAAAGAGCAATTTACAAACGCTGCGACAACTAGATTTGGCTCTGGCTGGGCATGGCTTGTCCTCAACAACTCTAAGCTAGAAATCATCTCAACAGCAAATCAAGATTCTCCTTTAAGTGAGGGAAAAACCCCAGTTCTAGGAATTGATGTTTGGGAACATGCTTATTATCTAAAGTATCAAAACCGAAGGCCAGAATACATTGAAGCTTTCTTCAACATAATTAACTGGGAAAAAGTTAATGAGCATTTTGTGAAGGCGAAAAGTTAAAGACTAAGTTTTACTCCACCTGAAAATTGTGGTGATTTTTGCCAAGGATATTTCTCTCCTCTTAAAACTAGAGAGAGGTCTTTCCCAATTTTGTAGGAAGCTTCCATTTCTCCAGAAGGAGTTACTTTCTTGTCTGAGTAATCCAAATCTACCCACCCTTCTAAACCAAGTTTCTTTAGACTCGTTGAAGCATATAACCCCAATTGGGAGCCTTTACTTCTTGAAGTTTCAACTGGAGAAAATTTTGTATCCACAAACACTGGTCCAAATTTATTTGTGTAGGCTATATGAGGCCTTACTATATCTTTAACTCCTGTACCACCATTGTATTCTGCCCCTAATGAAAAGCCCTTTCCAAGAGGTTTTCTAACTCTAACTTCCCCATACATTGACTCAAGGTTAAATTTGTCATCGCCATAAAGATTAAGGAAACCGTATGAATTTTCTGTTCCTCTCTGAAGCTTAACAGTTGACGTATTGTCAGTCTTGTAAGTAGTTGTAGCATTTTTCCATTCTCCAGCATTTGCCAGAGTCGGAGCTAAACATAGAGCCAATATGCTTCCTACTTTTCTAAAATTTTTTCCTATTTTCATTTTATTTTTATCCTAATTTATTTTAAGTATAACCTCACTAAGTGAGATTATTTGTTTACTTAATAGTAGTAACTATAAAGTATATATAAATAATAACTCTCCTAAAAAGGAGAGTTTAAATACTATGAAACTATTAGGCATATAATGGACACAATTGTTTTAGAAGAGATAGGGTTAAATAAAGGTGAAGCAAAGGTATATCTTGCCCTCCTAGAATTAGGTGAATCAAAAGTAGGCTCAATAATAAACAAATCTGGCTTAGTAAGTTCTGTTGTTCACACAGATATAAACAAGCTAGTTGAGAAGGGGTTAGCCTCTTATATTAAAAAAGGCAAAATTAAATTCTATAAAGCTGTATCACCAAAACAAATTCTTAATTTTGTAAAGGAAAAAGAAAAGAAGCTTCTAGAGATTATTCCCTCCTTAGAGGAAAAACAGAAAAAATCAGAAAACAAAGAAGAAGCAGAAATATTTGAAGGGATTAAGGGAATAACATCAATGCTAAATCTGATTATTGAAAATTCAAAAAAAAGAGAAGAATTTTTCTTCTTTGCAACAGATATGGAAGAAAAACAAAAAGAAATACAAGAATTCTGGGAAAAATATGACTTAAAAAGAAAAGAAAAAGGTCTCATAGTTAAAGGAATAGCTCCAAAAAAATTAAGACATTTATTTGCAAAAAGAAAAATATTAAAAATGAGATATACAGACTCTCCTCTTTTGTCAAGTATAACTATATTTCAGGATAAAATTGCAACTATTTCATTTGGTGAAAAACCAATTGGGTATTTAATAAAATCAAAACAAATATCGGAAATGTATAAAAATTATTTTATGAGTTTATGGAAAATCGCCAAACCTTAAAAACATCCTCTTCTTAACAGAATGATTTTAAATAAAACCATATAAACTTTTTAAAAACCACACGGTAACCAAAAAGTTTAAATAGTTTCAAATACGTCCAGAAGTATGGAAATTAAAAACATAGTAGAAATCCCTGAAACAAACCCAGCCTACAACAAAGTGTTATATTGGTTCTTTTCTTTTCCAATCAAAGAAACAACATTAAATGATCTTGTAAAAGAGACAAATATTTCAAAAACTACAGCAAACAAAGTAATTAATGACTTAATTAAAGAGAGTTTTATTAAAAGAGAAGTGATAGGAAAAACCTGGAAAATTTCATGCAATATTGACCACCCTTATAATAAATCAAAAAAAATATGCTATAATCTTGAATTAATATATAATTCTGGGCTGATAAATGAAATAAATAAAAAATACAATCTTCCAAAGGTAATAATTCTCTTTGGAAGTTACAGAAAAGGGGATGATACGGAGAAGAGTGATATTGACATTGCACTGGAGATATTAGGAGATAAAAAATTAGAAATAAAAGAATTTATAAAATTCAAAAATATGGGATATAGGAAAGACGTAAAAATCAATCTGCATATATTTTCAAGAAAAAACATAAACTCTAATCTGTTTGCAAATATATCAAATGGGATAGTCTTAGATGGTTTTTTAGAAGTCACAAAATGATAAGAAAAAAATACCCAGACAAACAAAAAGCAATGAGTTTAATAAAAAGTGCAAAAGACGAGATTGATTTCACATTAAAAAAATTAGAGGTTTCAAACGAATCTTCCAACACCATTGTAAGAAACATTTACGAATCTTTTAGAATGCTGGGAGAATCACTATTGATAAATCAAGGAATTGGTTTTATAGACCATGTAAACTCAATAAATGAATTGTTAAAACTTGATGTAAAAACAGAGCGCCCAGTGTATCTTATTGAAAGTCTAAGAAAGTTAAGGAATAACATTAATTACTATGGATACAAAGCTGGCATTGAAGAGGCAAAAGATGCTATTTCTATAGCGAATTCCTGTTTTGATGCTTTATTCAGTAAAGTAAAAAAGACAATAGAAAAAAACTAAAATGCAATACAAAAAACTCGCAGAGGTGTACGAGGCTTTATCTTCAACGACAAAAAGACTGGAAAAAACAGACATTCTATCAAAATTCTTAATCGCAATGTCTGCAAGTGACAGAGATGTTCTTTATTTGCTTCTTGGAAGAATTTACCCTGAGTATGACGAAAAGAAAATTGGTATAAGCGAACAGCTAGCAATAAAAGCAATTTCAATGGCCACTGGAACAGAAAAAGAAAAGGTTGTGAAGGAATGGAAAGCCCTAGGAGATTTAGGTCTTGTATCTGAAAGATTAACAAAAGGGAAAAAACAGTCTACATTGCATTCACATATAATAACAACTGAAAAAGTTCTTGAAAATTTGAGAAAACTTCCAGCTTTAGAGGGAAAAGGAACTGTGAATAAAAAAATTGCACTAATAGTTGAGTTGTTAACTTCTGCCTCGCCTATAGAAGCAAAATATCTCGTGAGAACTTTAATAGGAGATTTAAGAATTGGATTAAAAGAAGCAACATTGCGAGATGCCATGGCTCTTGCATTTTTTAACACTGGAAAAAAAGAAGCCGTCATGAGTTTACAAAAAGCAATCGACAAATCAAATGATATAGCCTCCGTATTTGAAATTGCTGTGAAAGGAAAAACAAAAGCCCTTGACAAACTGCAATTAGAAATAGGAAAACCTGTAAAGGCTATGTTAGCACAAAAAGCAGAAAACATTAAAGACGGCTTTGAAAAACTAGGTGTTCCTTGCGCGATAGAATACAAATACGATGGATTCAGACTTATAATTCACAAAGAGGGGAAAAATGTAATTTTATTTACAAGACGTTTAGAAAATGTAACAAAACAATTTCCAGAAGTTGTTGAATATGTATTAAATTACGTTAAAGGAAACACTTTCATCCTAGATACTGAAGCAGTTGGTTTCAATTCTAAAACTCATGAATACCAGCCATTCCAAAACATAAGCCAGAGAATAAGAAGAAAATACGACATTGAAAAAATCCAAAAAGAACTTCCTGTAGAAGTAAATGTTTTTGACATCCTCTATTACAATGGAAAGTCAATGCTTGATGAACCTTTCATAAAAAGAACAGAATTAATAAAAAAAATAATAGAAAAACATCCTTACAAAATAATTCCGTCAAAGCAAATAATAACGAGTGATGAAAAAGAAGCTGAGAAATTCTACAAGCAAGCTCTTAGAGATCGTCAAGAAGGAGTAATGATGAAAAGTCTTCAAACTTTTTATCAGCCAGGGTCAAGAGTGGGCCATATGTTAAAAATGAAACCGGCTGAAAAGGACTTTGATTTACAACGGCTACAAGGTAAAGCATATAACAAACGTGAAAAATTAAAATGTAGAGATATAAAACAAGTTAA